>DAOVJK010000284.1 GCA_030673265.1 Pseudomonadota bacterium
CAGTTTAATTATTCGGCGGCCAAGGGGGGCATGATCTCGGCAGCAAAGGCCCTGGCCAGAGAGGTGGCAAAACGGAATATTCTGGTCAATGTGGTTTCGCCCGGACTTATTGAAACGGAAATGATTGAAGGGCTGCCCCTGGATAAAATGCTTTCAGTTGTTCCCCTTGGGCGGGTTGGTAAGCCTGACGAAGTGGCAGCAGCGGTCAATTTTCTGATGAGTGAAGAAGCCAGTTATATAACTGGTCAGGTCCTTAGTGTTAACGGCGGCTTGTATATCTAACGACAGCGCAGTCTTAACTTAGCAAGATGTCATCTTAATAGGAATGTCGGCTTGGTAATATTGTGAGTAAAAACGATATGTGTACTGATCTGCCTTGTGCCGCTATTGGACTGGTCCCCCAGCGACCGCCGATGTTGCTTGTCGACCGGTTGGTTGCTCGTGATAGAGAGGCGAATTCTTCAATGGCCGAAGCATTGGTCCCTGTTGACGGGGTTTTTGTTGAACAAGGCCGGAGAGTGCTGCCTGAATATTTTATTGAGTTGGTCGCCCAGGCCATGGCAGCTGTTAATGGTTATGATGCCCTGGTCGATGGCGTTAAATCAGGTCGTGGATTCCTGGTCGGGATTGAGGGTTTTATCTGGCAGGGAACCGCTGAGCCGGGAGAGTTGTTAAAGGTGGAAATGGTAAAGAATTTCGAGTTCGGTCCGGTAACCGTTATGGCCGGTAAGGTGTTAAACGAGGCAGGGCAGGTCCTGGCCAGCGGCGAAATCAAGGCTTGGGAGGAAAAGTGAAATATCTTCGTTTGCCGATCATTTTGGCGCTATTCATCTGCTGTTTCACAGTCATAGGGCCGGGATCGTTTTCAGCAGCAGTTGCCGAAGAAAGTAAGCCTGGTCTGGAAGATTTTCTGCGCCGGGTGGAAGAGAACTCCGCCTCCATAAACTCTTTCTCATGTGATTTTACTCAGGTCAGATATCTGACTATCTTCCCGAAGCCGGTGGAGTTTTCCGGGTGTCTGTCCTAGGCCGAGCCGGATAAGTTACGCTGGGAGTTTATTGAGCCGCTGCCATCGGTACTGGTTCTGAACGGTAAAAAAGGTCTCAAATGCAATGATGGCGGGCCGGTCAGGGAATTTAACCTTGAGATCGATCCCGTTATGCGGTTAGTGGCGGGCCAACTGTGGGCCTGGACCAGCGGCTCTTACCGGGACCTTGAGGATGACTTTGATTTTAAACTTCTGCCTGGGCCGGTTTTGGTCTTTTCACCGGTCACAAACGGGGCCGGTTCTTTTATCAGAGAAATCAGGGTCGTTTTCGATCCTGATTTTCTGCAGCCGCTGTCTGTAGAGATCCATGAGCCGGGTGGCGACCGAACCGTGATCTCTTTCTCTGATTATAAGCGGAATATTGATCTCCAGGCGACCCTTTTCAATGAATGCAGACCTCGTTAGAACTGCTTGCTTGCTATGACCTCCCGTTCAATAATTCTTAAATTACTGTTGCTGGCCGTTACTCTGCTAGGGATTTATTTCTCCGTGCAGGTCAAGCTTGGCGAAGATGCCTTGGATATGCTGCCAGGCACAGCGCTGCAAGGTGATTTCAAGCTGTTGCAGCAATTGGGTATGGTTAACCGGGTATTCATCTCGCTGGAACAGAAGTCCGATCGTCCCGACGATGAAAGCACACCAAGTGCAGATCTATTGGTCAGTGCGCGATTACTTGGCGAGAATCTTGCCGCTAGTCCATCATTCAGTGATGTTTTTTACAGAATGCCCAAGGGCTATGAATTTCAATTGGTAGCCGGTCTGAAAAAATATTTGCCGGTGCTTGCCGATGACCGCGATCTGCGTCGTTTCGAAGAGCTTATGACTCCGGAGCTGCTGCGGGAGAAACTCCGGCAAGACTATCTGGACCTGAACAGTCTGGCCGGGTTGGCGATGCGCCAACAAATTCAGCAGGACCCGCTTGGATTTACCGGGGTTGTTTTAGAGAAATTGACGGCTTTGCGGGGCGGCATGCGCTTAACGATTCGCGATGGGTTTTTCGTCAGTAGCGATGGTAGGCATTGTCTGCTCTGGGCGGAAAGTTCCACTCCCCTGACCAGTTCCAGCAATGCCGCCTTGATAAATCAGCAGATAGAAGATGGTCTGGCGCTTAGCCTTAAAGATGGGGTCAAGGCCAGGATTATTGGGCCGTTGCCTCACACCCTGGCCAACGCCAATACGATTCGAAGCGATCTGGCTAAATTGCTGCCGGTCGCAATAATTGCTTTGGTTCTCTTCCTGTTGGTTTTTCTGCGGGACTGGCGGGCCTTATTATTGGTAGCGATGCCTTTCTTTGCGGCTCCTCCCGCCATTGCCTTGCTGTGGGTAGTGTATGGCAAGGTGAGTGCGATGGCCCTTGGTTTTGGCATTGTGCTTCTCGGGATAGGAGTAGATTTTGCCGTTCATATCTATGTGGGCTGTCGGTCGGAATCCTCCGGCAAAATTTCCAAAGACCTGCGTAAATCGTTAATAATGGCTTTTCTGACCACTGTTACGGTCTTTGCGGTCCTGTTAATGTCAAGAGTTCCGGCCCATCGGCAGATGGCCTTTCTGGCCATTGTCGGCTTGTCCTGGGCACTCATTCTTGCCTGGCAGTTGATCCCGCTCTTAGCCGGCAGGGAAGGGGGGCCGTCCGGATTTGCTGCCCGCCTGGCGGGCGCGTCCGGTTTGATTAATCATGGCCGGCAACTGCGTTCGCTGAAATTATTGGTCTGGTTGGTCATTCTCGGCGCTGGCGCGGCGGTCTGGCCGTCTTTGCAGTACAACGGTGACCTGCGGACGCTTGATGTGCCTTCTGCTTCAGTTAAAAATGATGAACGAGTTTTTATCGAAACCTGGGGTGGCGATCAGGAACAGGCTTTTGTGGTTGCTGTTGCCCCGGAGCAGGGCATGGTTCTGGATATTAATGATCGGGTCTACAATATCCTGGTCCAGGAAGAGCGGATGGCTGAAGTGCAATCACTGGCGACGTTACTCCCCGGCCCCCTTCGGCAGGAGAATAATCTTTCAAGATGGCAGCTCTTCTGGCAGCAGAGGTTGTCTGGCTTTGCGCCACAGCTCGAGCAGGCCGCTGTTGAAAGCGGTTTTACCGGGCAGGCATTTCAGCCCTTTCTTGACTGGTTGGCAACGGGGCCAATTGCCATGGAGCCAGGCCATCTTCTGGACGGGCCATTGCGGCCGTTCATTAATTCATTGTTCAGAAAGGCGCTCGTAGCGGATGACGGTTCCGGCCATAATGCGGTCTTTCTGGTGGCGACAGTCGTGCCGGATAATAGGCAGAACCAGGATGTTCTCAACCGGATCAGCCGTGAGGTTCCCGGTGCCACAGTGCTGTCCAATAGTCGTTGGCGACAAAAGGTCGAAGCTGATCTCAAAGATGATATCTTCAGGCTTTTCTCGCTTGCCGCACTACTGATAATAGCAATCTGCACCTTGTTTTTCCGGCGGTTCAGACCGGTCATTGCCGTTCTGGCCCCGGTGACCTCATCTCTGGCTGCTATGGCCCTGTTTGCCGCTCTGACCGGCGGTGAGCTGAATATCATGCATGCACTGATGGGCATCATGGTTATCGGCCTTAGTGTTGACTACGGGATCTTTATTGTTAACTCCTGCCTGACCGGAGTTGACAGCAGGGCCTTTATGGCCGTGTCTATCTGCGCAATCAGCACCTTATCCGGCTTTGGAGTTTTGGGCTTTGCCGCCCACCCGGCCTTGCATGCCCTGGGGGTGACGGTGCTGGTCGGGATCGGCGCGGCTTGGCCGACGGCCATGTTCATCACCCCGGTGCTTTTAGCTCAGCCTGAAGCAAGGAGATAGTTAGCTGATGAAAAAGGTGCTGTTACTTATAATATTACTTAGTCAGGTTTATGGCTGTGGTGTTGCCTTGCAGCCCTACCCGCATTCGTCCGGACTGTTCCCTGACGGCCAGACCCTATGGACGATCCGGATTGGCCGAGGTGAATCCCCACGTAGGGGGGGCCAGGGTCATAATGGCGTCCCTGGAGGAGTCAAACAGGGTGCTGAATCGCTTCTCGGCCTGCCTGCGTTGGGCAATCTCCGACTCCAACGCTCCGTTGGCTTCCTCC
>DAOVJK010000092.1 GCA_030673265.1 Pseudomonadota bacterium
CATGAAATATGCGGGCTAGACTCAACTTTACTGCCGCATCATTTTGACCAGCCTATTATAATGCAGGAGTATCGCCTAGGGCTTATTTCAGACAATAGCTTTAGACTACTTGGCAGAGCAATTCACTATTATCCCAAGAGAGGCAACTATTCCGGGAATATTATCGGGAGGGAAACGGCTCAGGTGGCGGCGCACATCTCGTAGAAATCATTACCTTCAAGATCGTTAATGACAACCGCCGGAAAATTTTCAACCTCAAAACGAAAAAGGGCCTCGGCCCCGGCATCCTCAAAGGCAATTACTTCAGCCTTGGTAATACTCTTTGATAATAAAGCTCCGGCCCCGGCGATAGAGGCCAGGTAGATTGCACCGTGCTTCAGCATGGCATCTCTCACCACCCGAGACCTCTTGCCTTTGCCGAGGGTCGCCTTGAGACCAAGCTCCAGCAGCCTGGGCGTATAGGCATCCATCCGGTAACTGGTGGTCGGCCCCGCCGAACCTATGGCTTGGCCCGGTTGGGCCGGCGTCGGCCCCACATAGTAAACCAACTGGCCGGCAAGATCGACCGGCAACTCCTGCCCCTCATCCAACAACGCGCAGAGGCGACGATGGGTCTGATCCCGAGCGGTGTACAGATGACCGGTTAAAGCTATCATGTCACCGGCTTTCAGGGTTTCGACAACGCCATCTGCAAACGGAATTGCAACTTCCCGCATATTATCCAGGGCCGCTGGTCTTACTTTAAGGAATGACATGGCTATCCTTCTACTCTCTTAGGTGTTTTGTCCGGGCGACTAGCGCCCAGGCAGAATTCTTTCTTTGTGACGATGGGCGTGACACTGGATGTTCACCGCCACCGGCAAACTGGCAATATGGGAGGGGAACACCTCGACGTGCACAGCCAGCGCGGTGTTATTGCCGCCCATCCCTTCTACGCCCTGCCCCTCTTCGTTCAATCTTTCAAGAATGATTTTCTCAAGATCGTTAACATCCTGCCGCCCATGATGTTCTCCAAGAGGGCGAAACAACGATCTTTTCGCCAGGATGGGCGCCTTTTCGAAGGAGCCGCCGATACCTACTCCGATCAGCAGCGGCGGACAAGGATTAGGCCCGGCCGCAAACACCGTCTCACAGACAAAATCTACGATGCCCGCCTCCCCGGCCGACGGCGGCAGCATCTGCAGTCGGCTCATATTCTCACTGCCGCACCCCTTGGGCAGGTAGAAAATCTTGAGCTCACTGCCGGAGTGAGTTTCAAGATGGACTATGGCGGGCGTGTTAGTGGTGGTGTTCTTTCTAGTCAGCGGATCGCACACCGACTTCCGCAAATAACCATCCTCATAGCCCTGCCTGACCCCCTCCTGGACGGCATCCTCCAGATCACCATTGATTGTGACATCATTGCCTACTGAAACGAAAGCCACACTGATACCGGTATCCTGACAGACCGGCATCTTTTCACGACTGGCGATATCACCATTGACCAGCAAAAGATCAAGAAGGTCTTTGGCCAAAGGAGAACTTTCGCGATCACGGGCCGCAACCAGGGCCTCAAGAATATCCGGTTCCAGATCGCAGGCCGCTTCTATCGCCATCTCTTTTACCGCTTCGGTAATTTCCGCAACTTCAATAATTTTCATGCTGTCATCTTTTTAATGATTTCCCAGGGAGTCTCTGGGCAAACTAAGCCTCTGCCAAAAAATAACATGGCCAAACAAATAAGTTGAATGGCATAAGGGGCCGTAATAACAAACACCATAAACGGCCATGTTGTTTTATAACGGCCCCTAATCTTTATTTTGATCTTCTACCAGACTGTCAATATCAACCTGCATGGCGAAACTATGCTCCGTGTCCGGGTAAGAACCGTTCTTTACTTCGCTCTTATAAGAGGCTACCGCTTCCTTAATCTGCGGGGCCAGATTAGCATACGGTTTAACAAACTTTGGCACGAATTTTTCGAACATGCCCAGCATGTCGTTGGTGACCAGAACCTGGCCGTCACAATCCACCCCTGCCCCAATGCCGATGGTCGGGATGACAAGCTCCCTGCTGATCAGGGCCGCCAGTTTATCGGGAATGCATTCCAGCACCATGGCAAAGACCCCAGCTGCCTCGAGATCCCGGGCCGACTTCAGAAGTTTCCGGGCCGACTCAAGATCCTGACCCTGGACCTTATAACCGCCCAAATTACCTGCTGTCTGAGGGGTGAGGCCGATATGGCCCATCACCGCAATGCCAGCCTGGACAATACCACTGACCGTTGCACAGACCTCAGTACCGCCCTCAAGTTTAACTGCGTCACAACCGGCCTCTTTGATAAAACGCCCGGCATTAACAATGGCATCATAGCCACTGCTCTGGTAGGACATGAACGGCATATCGCCAACGAGCAGGGCCTTATCGATCCCACGACTGGCTGCCCGGCAATGGTGGAGCATCTCCTCCATGGTAACCGGCACCGTCGACTCGTAGCCCAGCGCCACCATACCCAAAGAATCACCAACCAGAATCATCTCGATTCCAACCCCGTCAAGCATTCTGGCAAAACTTACGTCATAGGCGGTCAGCATGGTGATCTTCTCACCAGCCTTCTTCATGGCGATTATGTCAGGAACAGTCAATTTTCCCTTTTTCATAACTCCCACCTTCAATTATTTTTGTAACTCTTCACGTCAAGACCAGACCATATTAAACCACAGACCTGTAACTGCTGCTGAGAAGCACCATTTTTTCTAAAAAAGCTTTGGGTTGCTATCATCACCACTATCGACAAAGGGCCGATCAAAATGCTCATAGGCATGTTGGGTAGCCATCCGCCCCCGCGGGGTCCTGACCAAAAAACCTTGCTGGATCAGGAATGGTTCATAGACGTCTTCAAGGGTATTCTTCTCTTCACAGACAGCGGTAGCCAGGGTATCGATACCAAGTGGCCCGCCCCGAAACTTATCGATAATCGTCAGGATTATCTTCCGATCCATCTCGTCCAAGCCCTGGGGGTCAACTGCCAGCATAGTAAGGGCCGCATCGGCAACTTCAGAGGTAATCCGGCCCGCCGCCTTGACATCGGCAAAATCACGAACCCTCTTGAGCAGTCGGTTGGCGATCCGGGGTGTTCCCCTGGAACGACCGGCAATTTCGACGGCTCCGGCCGGGTCAATCTTAATTCCTAAAACCAATGCCGCTCTGGTCACAATCTCCACCAGCTCTTCAACCTTGTAAAATTCAAGCCGAAGAATCACCCCGAACCGATCACGCAACGGCGGCGTAAGCAGCCCAGTCCGGGTAGTAGCGCCCACCAGAGTAAATCTGGGCAGATCCATCTTCACCGAGCGGGCCCCCGGGCCCTGACCAATCACCAGATCCAGCTGAAAATCCTCCATGGCCGGATAAAGAATCTCTTCGACAGTATGATTTAGCCGGTGGATCTCATCGATGAACAGCACATCTCCTTCCTGAAGGCTGGTAAGAATGGCGGCCAGGTCGCCGGCCCGCTCAATAACCGGCCCGGAAGTTACCCGGATACTGGTCTGCATTTCATTGGCAATTATATAGGCCAGAGTGGTCTTACCCAGGCCGGGGAAACCGTGGAACAGAATATGATCAATCGCCTCGCCACGGCCTCGGGCGGCCTGGATTGCAATATCCAGATTTTCTTTGAGCTGCTCCTGGCCGATATACTGCGAAAGCAGGCGGGGGCGCAAGGCCAGATCCAGCTGCTCGTCCCGACCGTCAGTGGCGCTCAGTATCCTTTCTTCGTGGTTCACGCCATTGACCTCAAGGCCTGTCTTAACAATTCTTCAAGGGACAATTCACCAAAACCATCCTCACCTATTGTTGCCCGGACCTTTTCGATGGCCTTTCTTGCATTAGCCGGGGGATAACCCAGATTGATCAACGCCGAAATCACATCGGCACTCTGCTGATCATCCGGAGCAATAGCGGCTGAGCCCAGCACAACTGATTCCGAGGCCACCGCAAACTGGACCTTGTCCTTAAGTTCCAGGCAGAGTCTCTCCGCCGTCTTCTTACCCACTCCCGGCAACTTGACGAGGCGACCAAGATCAGTATTAGCAATAGCACTGGCCAGATCACCAGGCCCCATCCCCGCCAGGATATTAACCGCTACCTTCGGGCCAATACCGGAAACCCCGGTAAGGAGGACAAACATCTCCTTCTCTTTGATCTCCAGAAATCCGTAGAGATTAAAGGCGTCCTCCCGGACGTTGGTATAGATATAAAGAAAGATATCCTCACCGTTTTCCGGCAATCGGTGGAGGCCGGTCGGTGAATAAAAAACCTCGTAGCCAACCCCGCCGACATCGACGATCAGGTGTTCCGGTGACTTATGGGCAAGCACCCCTCTGAGGCTGGCGATCATTCCCTGTTTCTCTCTTTTTGGTTAATCTTCACGAGTCTATTTATGATCTAACGACAAGATTACTTTTGCCTTAGAAACAAGCCGCCCTTTTTGAAATCAGAAGACCGGGGGCCAATATTCAAAAGAAAGACGAAAAAATCAGTTATTCTGACTTCTATCAATGTTTTTCAGTTAATCAATTTACCCGGCAACGAGGCCTGTCTGGAAATGATTGGCGTGACAGATCGCTACCGCCAAGGCATCGGCGGCATCGTGACTGGGACTTTTGGCCAGGGCGAGAATCGCCTTGACCATATGCTGGATCTGCGCCTTATCGGCATTACCATAACCCGCCACCGCCTGTTTGATCTGGCGGGGCGTATACTCGGCCAGCGGCAATTTACGCTGCATGGCCGCTAAAACCAAAACTCCGCGGGCATGACCAAGTTTAAGGGCGGAACTGGGGTTTCTGGCCATAAAGACCTCTTCAATGGCAACCCGATTGGGCCGATGTATTTCGATTACCTCGGCAATACCCTGGTGAATCTCCAGTAACCGCTCCGGGAATGACTGTTTAGCGGCAACCCTGATCACCCCGCAACAGACAAAATTCAAGCGCCCCTTGGCAACTTCAATGATCCCATAGCCGGTGGCCCGGGAGCCGGGATCAATGCCCAGAATCTTCAATAACAGTATCTCCCGAAGTGCTCAGGAAATAGCCTCCATAATCTCATCAGAAATATCAAAATTGGCATGAACATTCTGAACATCATCACAGTCTTCGAGACTATCCAGTAGCCTCATAAGCTGGGTGGCCGTTTTTTCGTCGGGTATATCTATAACATTCTGGGGGATCATTGCCAGATTGGCTTCAATGAAGGCCAAACCTTCCGCCTCTAGTGCCTCCCGCACCGCATCAAATTCCAAAGGCTCGGTCAGCACCTGAAAGACACTGCCATCATCAACCACATCGTCAGCGCCGGCCTCAAGGGCAATATCCATCAGTTTTTCTTCATCTACCACATCCTTATCGAACAGGATTGAGCCCTTTCGATCAAACATATAGGCAACACAACCGGATTCGCCAAGATTACCATTGGCCTTGGAGAAAATCATCCGGATATCGGCCACGGTGCGATTGCGGTTATCGGTCATACATTCTACCAGCACCGCCACCCCGCCGGGGCCATAACCCTCATAGAGGATCTCTTCGTAGTTTACCCCTTCCAGTTCGCCGGTGCCCTTCTTGATACCACGCTCGACATTGTCCTTGGGCATATTTACCGACTTGGCGGTGGCAATGGCCGTACGCAGGCGAGGATTGGCGGCGGGATCACCACCACCCATCCGGGCGGCCACGGTGATTTCTTTGATCAACTTGGTGAAAACCTTACCTCGTTTGGCATCAGCAGCCCCTTTCTTGTGCTTGATGTTAGCCCATTTTGAGTGTCCGGACATTTGCTACTCCTTAAAATTATTTATCGATAAGAAATTCTGATTCATGCGACACTAACCTTTAAAGGCAGTCGCCAGGACAAACACTTCCCGACTCTCGGAACGGGAACTCTTAGGCTTCACCACCTTGACTGAACCAAAGAAACGCTTGACCTCGTTAAAAAATTCTTTAAAGTCATCGCCCTCAAAAACCTTGCAGTAAAAGACGCCGTTATTCTTTAAGAGAGACACGGCCAATTGCAGGGCCCGACGGCACAACTTCAGGGATTGCTGTTGATCCGACCACTTGTTCCCGGTAGTGTGTGGCGCCATATCGCTGACTACCGCCGAAAACCTCTCACACACCTTGCCAATCTCGACAAGGATGGCATCATCCATGATATCGCCCTGCAAAACGTGGATTTTTGCCCCACCGGAGATGTAGATCCCTTTGCCCCGATGGAGGTCGACCCCAACCACCAACCCTGCCGGGCCAACCACCTTGGCCGCATACATCGACCAACTGCCGGGCTGGCAACCCAGATCAAGAACGAAATCACCCTTGCTCAGGAAACGACGTTTCTGCTGAACTTCCTCAAGCTTATAAACGGAGCGGGCCGGATAACCTTCTTTCTTGGCCCTTTTGAAATAATGATCCTGTATTTTTTTCAATTTATCAAAGTTGGGTTAGCCCCAAACCACCTTTTTTTAGTTTACATTAAGCTAGTTTATTTACCCAATATTGACAAGGAATACAAGGTGCCGCCGGCCGTTTATTTTTGTTGTATTTCCGTAGTTTCCCTAAGGATAATTTACCGCGGATCAGATGTTTTTATACAGGTCGAACGACAAAAAAAACTCCGGAAGTGATCCCGAAGTTTTTCAGTTAAGACAAGTAAATTAACTACTATGCAAGATTTAGCTATCAGGTAAGATTCTCTCTCCGGCGCACATATTCAGTTTCGTCTATCTCACCGGATGCATACCGTTGCCTCAATAGATCGAAGGCGGCATCGTCACGATTTCCAGCCCCTTTCTCCTTTCTGGTGAGAAACAACAAACACGAAAAAAAAGTCATCGCCAAAATAACAGTTATGATAAACCAGCTGCCCGTAAATGGGCCACCCATAAAACCTGGCCCGCAATACTCACTCCAGAACATAAACCCTCCTAGTTCACTTACAACACACCACAGTAGCAAATCTTACGAATTACTTGAGACGGTATTTCATGTACCATTTATTGGCATTAATATCTTCCATAGCGATGACCAAATTATCGCCTTTTACAACCCTCTTCAATGGGGCGGGGTTACAGCCACCCTTCACAACATTTATTCGGTTTGCAGCGAATTTCTGGCCGCAGTTCTCGCAGATCATGGAATCTCCATCCTGAAAATAGCCCTTACCGGCCTTATAGCAAACATCACAGGAATCAATTGCCGCCCTGACCACCCCATCTGCACTTTTCAGCACGAAGAAGGTCACCATGGTGCCATCATCCGCCTTTACCTGATAATGATGGGCCTTACCATCACTGACCTTGGCTAACGGAATCTGCAATTGCCCGGCAACCGGTTTCAATACCCCGCTGCCCGCATCACTGTCCGTATAACTACAGGCGAAAACGAACGACACCAAAAAGCCGACAAGCAAGAACATTCGTAATAAACCTTTCATGACCAAACCCCCTATACATACAAGTTAAAATGACTAATCATATACCCCTATGCTACAACAACTGTGCCAATACTGTTTTTTTCATCGATATCCCTTGACACGGCGGGGATTCTTCACTCCTTAGCCACTATCTGCTGTCGAAAGGCTCGCCATACTTAAAGAATATTCTTCACTGCCGGACAATATCCTTCAGCAAGACCTGCTAAAATGTTAATCCAGACACAAAAAAGCCCCTCCTGACATAGGGCAGAAGAGGCAAAAAAATACCACCAGAAAAGCTGATGCAGCTAGCGTCCCCAGCGCAAGAGCGAGCACCTTATCAAAAAACACCGAAATGCTTCATAACCAGTAAGATGCCGGCCACCAATAAAACCGGGCCGTTGGCGGAATAGACCAGATAAACCAGAGGATATCGCACCCCAAGCATCTCCTTAAGTTTTTGCCTGTCAACCAAACCCGGCACCCAGAATAAAACGGAAACCAAGCCACCGGTCAAAATCAAAATTGCACCTGCCACCAAAAATAACATTTATTCCTCTTTAAAATAGACTGAAAAATCTTAGATATGATCCTTATACATGTCCTCACAAAAACCTACAAACATGATCTTGCCGCTCTTCAGAGTTGGCGCTCGCAGGCCGCCGCTGCGGCCCAAGGCCTGGCCAATTATCTCCTCACGGTTATCTGCCCCCGGAACCCATTCATGATACTTCTTCTGGCGGCCAATATATATTTTTGAGGCCGAACTCAACATTTCCCAGGCCGCAATTTCTGTTATCTTCTCCTTTCTGGCATCAACTTCACGGTTGATCTTAATCTGGCCGTTGTCGAGAAACTCCCGAGCCTTGACACAGGATTTTCAACCCTTTCGCATATAAGCCCAATCAATCTGCATAATCTCTCCTCTAAAAAAATTCACCTCACTATCCCAACAATAGTATTGAGCTGTGGTTTGTAGACTTTACAACCTTCCATTTAATCATAAAAGCAGTCCGGAGGTAGAAACCAGGAGCCAGAACAGCCAATTTTCTCGCCCCTCTTCCCTCTCCGGTCTTCTGAAGACTGACTCCTGCATTCAAGACCTTACTGTTTCCAGACATCCAAGGCCCTGGAATAGACCTCCGAGCGTGACAAACCAAGATCTGTCGCGATCTTCCGGCAAACGTCCCGCATGGAAAGGTCGGCATGATCCCGGTACCAGACCAGAATATCCTCAAGCTCACCGGTGACCTGACACTCTTTCTCTGGGGCAGCCGCGCCGATGATCACCACGAATTCGCCCTTGATCTGGAGGCGGGCCACCAGATCATCAAGCGCAGAGGCGAGAGTGGTATGAAAGAGCTCTTCATGTAATTTGGTCAGTTCCCGGCCTAGAAAGACCGGCCGATCACCAAAGACATCCAGACAATCCCGCAATGACTTGACAATCCGCCGCGGGGATTCGTAAAAAACCACCGGCCAGGCCGCGCCTGCCAAAGATTGAAGCAGGCGACGACGATCGCCTTTCTTACTCGGTAGAAAACCGATAAATAACAGGGAATTTTCTTCAAGACCAGCCACACTGACCGCAGAAGTTAAAGCCGAAGCACCTGGCACCGGCACCACTGTGATCCCCGCAGCGACAACCTGCCGGACCAGGATAGCGCCCGGATCAGAAACGGCGGGAGTCCCCGCATCGGAAACCAGAGCCACATCCTCGCCCTGCAGCAGTTTCTCGATTATCGGTCGGGAGCGGGAGAATTCCTGGCCCTTATAATAGCTGACAAGACTGGTATGAATATCGAGGCTGGACAGTAGCTTTCTGGTATGCCTGGTATCCTCGGCCGCAATCAGGGCCACCTCGCCCAAGATCCGGATCGCCCGCCTGGTAATATCTTCCAGGTTACCGATCGGAGTGGCGACCACATACAGGATACCGGGGGCAGCTCCGTCCTCAGTTTGCAAGTTCGCCCCCCTTGGCCAACACCCTCAAAGTAAAGCAGGTTCGGTCACTGGAACTCTCACAGGTCAGGGAGCCGCCCGACTTTACCGCCATCAGCCGCGCCAGATAAAGCCCCAGCCCCAGATGATCTTCCCTGGTCGTAAAGAACGGCTCAAAAATACGTTCAAGGTCACCAGCACCGATGCCAGGGCCATTGTCGGTTATCCTGACCTCAATATTCTCACCATCCCAGGAGGTGGCTATTAATATCTCCGGCGTGGGTTCATTATCAATATTATCAGCCAGAGCCTGGGAGGCATTTCCCAGCAGGGCGGCCAGGATCTGATGTATCTCAACCCGATGACCGGTCAAGGCGGGGACATCATCAGCCA
>DAOVJK010000215.1 GCA_030673265.1 Pseudomonadota bacterium
ATATCTGCTGGCAAACCCTCCTGACGTTTTAATAGGAATCTAGTTAGTCGCGCCGGATATTGATATGCCCAGGCACTTTCAACACATATTCTTCGAGCGTAGGAGTTTCCTGTTTTTTTTAACTCCGTTGAAGGGGAGGAAGTGGATGGTGAGAAATTAAATAGCAGTCTCTACTTAATATGGCTTATTTGGTCGCTTTTACCTTTTTGGGCGTTTCCGGTTGAGCTATAAATCTATTGGAAATTGTCATTAACAAGTAAAATAGCTTAGAGATTTTCTATAAAAAGGTTCCGAAAAAACTATTTTACTGAACGTATAATCAAGCAATTAAGTCAGGGGTAATCCGAAAGGGCAATTGGTTAACCATCCGTAATTAATGGTGAATATCACGGCCTACGAATCAGGGGGTCGCATGTACGAATCGTGCCGGGTGCACCAGAAAGATCAAGGACTTACGCAAATACGTGGGTCCTTTTTTTGTGGTTTTCCGAAAAAATTGTTTTAGGTCCTTACAAAAGCGAATAGAGGCTCATAGTCATATTGATCAGCGGCACGTAATGCTGCAATATAACTTTTCCTTGCGCTGCCTTCTGCTGAAAGGTTGTTGCTCCCCCAAGTGAATCTTTGCTCATGAAAGATGTTTTTTAAGAGGAGGTCGGCCATGAGTCGTGCATGACGACCATTGCCATTAGGAAATGGATGAATAGATACAAGGTTGTGATGAAATCTGGCTGCCATTTGATCTTTAGATTCTGAGGGGGTGCCTATCCATGTAATAACGTCATCACACAAATTTCTAAGATTTGTTGCGACCTGCTCCCATGGATCACCAATATTTTTGTCACTTTTACGAAACTTCCCTGCCCATGCCTATACGTTACCGTACATCCGTTTGTGCAATTTTCTAATGAAGGCTTCATTAAGTATGTCCGTTGGTTTTGTCCTAGCTAGCCAATCATCGGCCTCAAGAATATTTTCTTGTTCCCATCTATCAAGTTCTCCTCGAGTTGTGATATTATTAGGAAGTAGCCCTTCTATTTCATCAGGGTCAAGAGGGGGGGCTCCGTCTGGATATTCCCAATTTATCATTTTTCGTCCCAAAGGTTTGGTGGGAGTTGATTGACTAGTTTCTCAACCATGTGGTTGAGAATTCCCTGATTTTCTTTCTTTGTAATAGCCTGATGTTATAAGCTCATCGTGTGAGTAACACGGTTTAGACGATTAATAGCTACTTCCCTTGCTCGATTACGTACAATTTCTTCTAGATTTGTCCGTGGTACAAATCCATAAACAAAGACACAATCTAAGCTACTGGCCACTCGCTGCATAGTTTTTATCGTTAGAGAGCCAGTTAGTTCTTCCTTCTCAATTCGATCCACACGTTGCTGAGTAACTCCTAGACGATCAGCCAACTGTCTAGCGCTCATTCCTATTGCGTAGCGAAGTGCTTTAATCCACCCCCTAGAAGGCAAAGTAGTGTTAAGGAGGGGATTAAATCGTAACAATGAAGCATCAAGCTGTTCTCTTGAAAGTTTTCTCTTGTCCATAATAACGTCTCTTTTTATAAAATTCTATTTGGCTAAACACACAAGCCAATACAATATAGGCATTGTATTATCTTGTATAAGATACAACATCTATGTTGTGTAATGTTGTATCTTCTCGGTTGTATGGTCTAGTTTGCGTTGAGCGGCTTTGGCATCTGGCATTATCTTTGTATAAACCTTGCCACCCCCGCTTCAATAGGCCAAATACAGGAATTTTACCGGCAGCACCTCGGCTTCTTTTGCCCTTACGCCTGCCGCCAAAATAACTTTCGTCAACTTCGACTTCTCAAGAGAAAAGAGTTTGATCTTCAACAGCCTTGTAGATGAGTTTCCGAAGTCGTTGGAAATAATAAGCAGCTGTGTTTTTATTAACCCCAACTAAGACAGAAGCTGTACGGGAAGTTGTCCCTGCAACAAAGTGTTCAATGAGTCTGTCTTGCTTGGCTTTACTAAGTCTACTTTTACGCATACGACCATACTAAATAATTTTCATTATCTAGGACAGCCCCTTAAAGTATGTAGAGTTGCCAACTAAAAAGCCATAGTCCAGCAAATAAATCGGTGTTTTGTGCCGTCTTTAATTAGCTGCTGCGCAACCACAATTTTTACAGATCCCCAACGACCTCAACCATTTTGCCGAGCAGGAAATCCAGGTCTTCCTCATTGATAATGTATGAGGGCATGATGTAGACCAGTCGGCCAAATGGTCTGATCCAGACCAGCTTGTCGACAAACTGCCGCTGAAGGACACGATGGTCTGGGACCTTATGCAATTCAATGACGCCGATCGCACCCAGGACCCTGACATCCTTGACCGGTACCAGATCCTTACATGGCGCCAAGCCGGATCGGAGTTTGCTTTCGATCGCCTGCACCCGTTCCTGCCAGGGCGAGTCGAGAAGTAGATCAATACTCGCGCAGGCCACCCGGCAGGCCAGCGGATTACCCATAAAGGTCGGGCCATGCATAAAGCAGCCCGCACCACCGGCGGAAATGGTCTCAGCAATATGGCTACTGGTCAGAGTCGCCGCCAGACTTAGATAACCGCCGGTCAGCGCCTTGCCAAGACAGAGGATATCGGGCACCACTTCGCCATGCTCACAGGCAAACATTTTACCGGTCCGGCCAAAACCGGTGGCAATCTCATCAGCAATCAGCAGAACATTATAGGTGTCGCATAATTCACGGGCCCGATTGAGATACTGCGGCGAATAAAACCACATACCGCCAGCACCCTGAACAATCGGTTCCAAAATGAGGGCCGCGATCCGCTGGTGATTCTCGGCCAACATCTTCTCCAGCGGTTTAATATCGCTATCGTCCCAGGCTTCTTCAAAGCGGCATTGCGGTTGCGGCACAAAAAACTGTTTGGCTAAAATATGGGTGAAAATCTCATGCATCCCCGTCACCGGGTCGCAAACAGACATGGCCCCGAAGGTATCGCCATGATAACCGCCACGCAGGGTGACCAGTTTATGCTTCTCTGGCAGGTCTCTGGCATGCCAGTACTGGATGGCCATCTTGATCGCCACTTCGACAGCAACCGAGCCGGAATCACTGAGAAATACCTTGCTAAGCGGCTCCGGGGTCATCTCGACCAAGCGCCGGCATAACTCGATGGCCGGAGCATGGGTCAGGCCGCCGAACATCACATGGGAGAAATTGTCGATCTGCTGATGGGCCGCCTCATTAAGGCGCGGATGGTTATAGCCATGGATCACCGACCACCATGACGACATCCCGTCAACCAGCTGGCGACCATCGGCCAGGGTCAGTTTGGTCCCATCGGCTGCCACCACAGGGAAGACCGGTGGCGGTGCGATCATGGTCGAATAAGGATGCCAGATATGCTGCCGATCGAAGGCCAGGGCCTCGCTGGGTAATTTTTCATTCACTGCTAGAGACCTTCCACCGACCGGATTATCTGGAAATAATTGGCAAAGCCCTCACTTTTGGCCGCCACAAAGTTAAATTTGGCCCGGGACAGATTGGTGATGGCATCCAGCAACTCCGATTCCGTGGAAACCCCTTCTGCATAAGCCAAACGGTTAACCCTTAAATTTTCTTCGGCCTGTTCGATACTATTAGCGGCGACCACGACATTATCACCATTCACCCGGTAGTCCAGAAAGAGGTTCCGGAGTTGTACCTTAAAATCACGCTTTGCCTCCTCAAGGTCATAGCGCAGCCCCTGTTCCGCAAGTTTGGCCGCGCCAAGCTGGGATTTATTAGCAAAGCCGTCAAAGATATTCATCGACAGGGTCAGCTGGGTGCGAATCTCGTCATCATCGCTGGTGGTGCTGAGCGAGTCATTATCATACTGACGGTAGATCCCGGCCAGATCGACACGCGGGTAATAGCCAGCCCGGGCGACCTTGACTTGCATAGCCGCAGCGCCAAGGGTTTCTTCAAGAAGTTTTATCTCGCTACGCTTATTCAGCATATCCTCTTCGTAGGCCGCCTGCTCCTGCAATTCCGGTAGAGCGCTGAATTCATTGAAAAGCAACTGGGCAAGACTGACATCGGTGCCGATTTCACGCTGCAAGAGAGCAACGCTTTTAGCCAACTGGGCATGGGCCTTCTTTTCGACGATAACCGCATTATCGAGATCGACCTTGAACTTCAGCATCTCACTCTTCTTGATCAAGCCGACTTCAAAGCGGTTGACACCATCTTTATACAACTGGCCAAGGGTGCTGGCCGAATCCTCGGCGACCTTCAGGTTGGCCTGCCGATTATAAATCTCCAGATAGCGCAAGGCGACGGCAAGTTTGATATCCTGCCTGAGGCCCTGCAATCGGTATGATTCTGCCTGCCGCAGGAGTTCAGCCGATTTTATCTTATACTTGTCCCGAAATCCGGCAAAAATATTCCAGCTGATGGTTCCGGAAGCAACGCTATTCTGTTTGTCTTCATAGAGACTGGCCTCATCAAGCCAAGTAGCGGTATAGGCCAGATCCAAAGAGGGATAGAGAGGGCTGCGGGCCAGGATTTCATTATCCCTGCTCTTGGCCAAATCGACGACATAGCGCTGGATCACTGGCCTGTTTGCCAGGGCCTGCTCCTGTAATTCTGCCAGATCGGCAGCCTGCGCAACCCCGCCTGCCAAGGTAAAAGCCAAAACCAAACTAATTATTTTCATCAACTCTACTCCTCTCGAAACCTATGAAAAAGGCCAGTAGCGACGGAATAACAAACAGGGTGAAAATCGTGGACACAGTCAAGCCGCCCAACAGAATGCTACCGAGACCCCGATACAGTTCACTGCCTGGCCCGGTTGATAAGACCAGAGGGGTCATGGCCAGCACGCTGGTCGTGGCACTCATGAAAATCGGTCTGATTCTGGTTCTGACCGCATCGGATATGGCCGGAAGACCTGTAAGGCCATTGTATCTGACGTTGTTCAGGGATTGATGGACAATCAGAATCGCATTATTGACCACCGTGCCGACCAGAATAATAAAGCCCAGCATCGTCAAAACATCAAACCCCTGCGGAGCAATGAAAAAATTGACTGCCGCCAGGCCCATGAACCCCCCAGCCGCGGCCAGCGGTACACTGAAGAGGATTATAAAGGGGTACAAGAAATTCTCGAACAGGGCCGCCATCAGCAGGTAGGTTATCGCCAGGGCCAGGAGCAAATTCCACTGCAGGGCCTCTTGAGTTTCAACAAGTTTATCGGCATTACCGCCAACATTTATCTCGATCCCCTCCAGCTGGCCGCCACTTGCCAGGGCGCCAATAACATCATTCTCAATTATCTCCATGGCTTCCTGTAAAGGCAAGTTTTTTGGCGGAGTCACCTGCAGGGTAATGGTTCGGTCCCGTTCCAGATGGTTGATCTGCGGCATCCCCTGACCATAGACCAGACTGGCAACATCCCCGATCCGGATCAGATCCCCGGAGCTGTTGACAATAGTGCTGTTTAAGATGTCCTCCGGGGTTTCATAGCTGGCATCAGCGCCTTTGATCAGCAGATCTATCTGCTTGACCCCCTCCGGCCGAAACTCTTCGATCTTGCGGCCATCCATCAAAACATCGGCGTAGACCCCCAGATCATTCTCGGTCAGACCGTTGGCAGCCAACTTTTCCTTATTGGGCAGGATCGCTACCTCGGGATAACTGGTTTCGAGCGAGGGAATGGGCCGGGTCTGCGCGGTCGGAATTTTGGCCGGGATAAGCCCGAACATCATGGCCTGGGCG
>DAOVJK010000265.1 GCA_030673265.1 Pseudomonadota bacterium
CCCTGGCTTAAGAGCAGGTAGAGATAGGCGATGCGGGGCCGGTTAGAGGCCCGGCGGGCCGGGGACGGGGCGCTAAAGGTCAGGATCTCGTCAGGGGTGACCGTTCTGGCGGCCTCTCCCAGGAAACCGGCCGCCGCGAGACCGGCATGGCGGATAACCTCTTCATGGGTATGGGGGGTGAGCGCCGGGTCGACCGCAATCTCCAGAACCACATTCAAGGTCTCGGCAAATGGGGTATAGCGGGCTCCGGGACCGCTCATATCGATGATCCCCTCCTGGAAACCGACGATCCTGCCGCAGGTTACGACGGCAACGTTTTTCAAGCGGTGATTGCGCCCGCTGCCGGGTTCGGTGCCGGTGACCTTGCACCAGGGCTCGATGACGTCCTTGACACAGATTATGCGGCAGGCTTCGCCCGGTCGGACCAGGCTGACAGTCACCTCTCGGATCCGTTGATCCCGGGTTTTAAGGTGTTCGCTGAGTTTTTGTCCGGAAATCGTGAGGCGTTTTCCCTTAAGCCTGGTCTGCTCTCCGAATGTGATCTCTTGGACCATGATATTGCCTAACTCCAATACCATCACAACCTCCTTGGCATGCTGTTACGGGCTCACTTCCTGACAAAAAAAGGGACGTGGTTCGAGGTGAAAAGGGGTGGATCACGTACGTACCCAAGGCCATAACATTTAATACTGGACGAAGGCAATACCTATATGTTATAAACGATATTCGTTGTTTACGGTGATACATTGTGAGACTGACGTTTATGTTGGTTTCGGTAACTGAAATAGTTTCCTTTATGGCCTTCGAGACGTTCTGAAATGAGTGTGTCAGGTCCTAGATATCAAAATGGCCGTTTTCTTCACAGAAGACGGCCATTTCTTGTTTTTGGGAAAGGTTGTTTTTTAGCAATCATATCAAATCGTTGGCGGTAGTTGGGGGTAAGTGTATTGAGTCTCAATTTATCGAGTAATTTTTAAACCATATATCGAGTTTTCGCTTTGGACCGGTGCTACTTAACGTGGTCAAGCGGATTTTGGAGTAACGTTAATATGTCATTTGAACAACTGGGTCTGATGCCCAGATTATTGAAAGCCGTTGCCGATCAAGGCTACAACACCCCCACCCCCATTCAAGCTCAGGCAATTCCCGCGATTCTTGACGGTCGGGATGTTATGGGAGGGGCCCAGACGGGAACCGGAAAAACCGCGGCGTTTGCACTGCCCGTACTGCAGATCCTGAACCAGGGGGGTAATAAAAGCCGCCGCCCACGTTGTCTGGTAATGGCCCCGACCCGGGAATTGGCCGCTCAGGTGGGCGATTTCATGACCACCTACGGTAAAAACCTGACCCTACGTTCCACCGTCGTCTTTGGTGGCGTCGGCATTAATCCTCAGATTGATAAGCTGAGACGAGGTGTCGACATCCTGGTGGCCACCCCGGGGCGACTTTTGGACCACGCGGGACAGGGAACCGTAGATCTTTCGGGAGTTGAAATATTGATTCTGGATGAAGCGGATCGCATGCTGGATATGGGCTTCATTCACGATATTAAACGTGTACTGAAGCTGTTGCCGGCTAAAAGACAGAACCTGCTGTTTTCCGCCACCTATTCAGATGAAATAAAGCGGCTTGCTGATAAACTCTTAAACAATCCGGAAATGATCGAGGTGGCCCGAAGAAATACAGCCGCAGAGAAAGTGGACCAAGTGGTTCATCCGGTGGGACTAAAGGCCAAGCGTGTCCTCCTGGCCCAACTCATCAAGGATGGAGATTGGGAGAGGGCACTTGTTTTCACCCGCACCAAGCACGGTGCCAATCGCTTGGCCACTTATTTGGAAAAAAGCGGTATCGGCGCGGCCGCCATTCACGGTAACAAAAGCCAAACCGCGAGAACCCGGGCTCTCTCGGAGTTTAAAGCCGGCAAGGTTAGAATCCTGGTGGCCACAGATATTGCCGCCCGAGGGCTGGATATCGACAAGTTGCCCCACGTTGTCAATTTTGATTTGCCTAACGTGGCGGAAGACTATGTGCACCGCATTGGCCGTACTGGACGAGCCGGCCGCAGCGGTATGGCGGTCTCGCTGGTAAGCGCCGATGAACAGAAACTGCTGCGCCCCATCGAGCGCCTGCTGGGCCGACAAATTTCCGTAGAGGTTATTGCCGGGTTTGAGCAAAACCCGGCGGACAAAGACGAAGAGACTTTTGTCGACTTCCGCCGTAGTGGTCGGGGGCAAAAAACCGGTGGTTTTTCGAGATCTCGAAGCGGAGGGGCAAGCCGAGGTAGCTCCGACAAATCTCGCACAAAGTGGAAGCGGGACGATAGGTCAACCAGCTCGCGTAGCCATGGGTCCGCCAATCGGACTACACACGCCTCTCGATGATAGATATTGTTTCTTCTATGGCCTTTGAGACGTTCTGAAATGAGTGTAGCAGGGGATTCCAGATAGCAAAATGGCCGTTTTCTTCATAGAAAACGGCCATTTCTTGTTTTGGGGATAACTTGTTTCCGGCAATCAAATGATTGGGTAACTAGAGTTTCCTCAGAAAATCGCCATCTCAGACGCGGCAATCTGGGGTAAACATCTTAACTGGTGAAGCCAAAACTATCACCAGCTGATTAATAGTACAAAACAGATCTTTGACAATAGAATATGAGTGTGAAACAGCTACTTTTACCGGCGCAAAAAAATTGCTGGCCAGAACCAGCAGGTTCATGACCAGAAAGATGCTACGAATCCAGGCTTCAGAAGTAGCCTGAGTACGGGCTCTGATATAATTCAGGCGATAACCGTTTTTGCCTTGACCGAATTTTCCTTCAATCGGAATTCGCTCCCGGTATTCAGCTCGTCTTCGGCGAGTATCTGCTCGAAGTTGTTGCCGGTTTTCTGCGGTCTCTTTTTTTGGTCGTCCTAATGCTTTTCCGGCAAACCTGATATTGCGATCATCAAGATATTTGCGGTTGTCTCTGGAACCATACAGTTGGTCTCCTATGACTACTTCAGGGTAATGACCATAGCGTTTTTTGTAATCCTCTACCTGGCCCGGCAGGTCATGACCTTCGTAATATGGATCCCACTCCAAATGATCGATATGAGCCAATCGGTTGCCTGTTAGGCTGACGCCTATTTTAGCTCCAAACTCCACTTTTTTACTGGCCTTACCTCGAACAACAGGACGGACATGGGGCTGGCAGATACTAACAATACGATGGTCGCACCGTTTTGTACGGTACGATACATCTCTTCCTGCTGCCTGTAAACATGCTGAATAATCCAATACCGGCGTCTTTGGGGAAAGGTTAAAGCCGTACTTTCGTCAGCGACCAGATCCAGTAATTTTTCTATGTGACTCAGGTTGCGTTTGAGATGCTGTAGTTGCTGCCGTATCCCGCTACGCCGTTTATTGACTTTAAGTTGACGTTGCTTAGCCAGAGCCAGGTAGGCTTTGCGAGCTTTCCGGCGGTAGGTTCTAGGCTTTTTAACTAAACTGCTTTGCGGATACAGTGTGTCGATCAGTTTTTCACTTATCTCCCGAGCCTCGTTGAGCAGTCCTAAGTCGGTTGGAAAACGAATGGCCTGTTCGGCAACGGTAGCATCAATAATGAGTTTGCCGCAGTGCAGTTCCTTCCGCCCTTCATCTGCACTATCAGAAGACTGTTCTTCTTTTTGGGGCTCATCATTGATCTGTGGAGAGTTGGCTGTTTTTTCTTGAGGCTCAGTCTTCTTGCTTGCTTTCGGAGAGGTGACTTTGCTTTCCAATTTATCAATGATAGCCTGATTGAACTGGTCAAAAACCTTCTCGCCCATGCGGCGCCGGATATCAACAAAGAGTGATGGAGCAAAAGGCGCATTGGTTTGAAAAGTTGATAATCCAACAAAGTATTGCAGGTATGGATTTTCTCGAATCTGATCGATGGTTTCTTCATCACTCAAGCAGAGCTTATGCTTAATGATGACTGCCCCAATAACCAGTCTTGCAGCTTTGGCTGGCCGTCCCCTTCTGGAACTCATATTCTGATTGTAAGCGTTGGCAAACTCATCCCAAGGTATAACTTTGCTGAGTTTGATCCACCGGTTATTTTCATCCAGAGGAATGCCGAAAAATTTCTCAAAACCAGGCAAACATGGCTGATTTTTACTCTCGTAGCGAATCATAAGTGCAAGCCTTTTGGGGTAGATCAGGTTGTTTTTCTTGCACTTCACATATCACAAAAGCTAACTTTAGTCAATATTTTCAATATCTTATTATGATTTATTATTTTTTGAGTGAACTCTAACTATTCAGCGAAAAAAAATCAAAAAAAAGACTTGACATGGGTTTTTGCAAAATTTTTGATTTTTCGTCTGCCTTCAGAGGCTCCCCGTATACTTTCGAATAAGCGGCCTGAAAGGCCCAAAGTCGAAATTAGTTTAGCAAGCTGGTAGCCGTGCAGACTGTTAAAAATTAAAGTCCCG
>DAOVJK010000123.1 GCA_030673265.1 Pseudomonadota bacterium
TATATCCGTATAGTCTGCTGTATAAAGCTTTCAGCATACTAAAGTATAGCTGAAAACATCATACTTTGCCTATCCGGCATCTCGACTGGTGAAATATGCGGGCTAAAGTTGTCTTTTGCAAGAGCAAACAAAACCTCCTCTACCAAGCGAAAATTAGCTTCCTGGTAAAAGCAGCTTTCATTTTTCCGTTGATCATACCCAGGCCCAAAAAGCTATCTTTATCAATAAGTCCGATCAAAACATCCCCACCGTTCTTAATAACGCGAAACTCCTCTGTAAATGCTTGTTCAACGAATCTACAATACAAACGCCTGTTACGAACAAAATATTTCAAACCAACGGATTAGAAAAGGTTATGCTTCCGCACAGCATAGGTAACGGCCAAGTTTTTTGGACGGCAATCGCTTCCATGATTATTGATGGATCAACACCAATTTTGATCCCCAAAGGTAAGGAAATTCGTCCGATCCCCAACCAAACTGCAAAATCCTCGAGTTACTTAATTTGCTCCCAAACATAAATTAAGAATGACAAAGAGAGCTATTAATCTCCATGTCAGACAAGATACCAGGGGTAGTAATCTGGAAGACTCATGCAGGCCCTGCTACCCCATCGATAAAATCGCGCAGCCACTCTTCTATCTGAGAGCTGGTGGGCAGGCGACCGGCACACTTCACCTTGCCGTTTATCAGGAGGGCCGGAGTCTGGATAATCCCGAAGCGACCAATTTCATCGAGATCATGGACCTGAAAAACATCAGCGGCGATACCCATCTCACTCATTACCTCGATGACTATATTCTGCAGATTATTGCAGCTTACACAGCCCGGCCCCAGCACTCGGATAACCAGGTCCTGCTCGCTTGCCTCCTGGCCGGATCTCAGCCGCTCATACTCCCGGCCCAAAGCCTGTCGGTACTGCTCTTCCATACCGGCGGGAATATAGTTCTGTTTACTGATCTCTTCATAAAGCTGAGTAACAGCCTCCTCATAACCCAATCCGGCCTTGCCAAGGAGCTGGTTTAAGACAATATCAAGACCGAGGAGACCGACCGTGGCCCGGCCGACTCTAAGCTGCCGCTGGATAGGGGTGTCGCTCATTTCAGCCATCCTGCCAGGTCATTCGCGGTCGGCACCCTGCCGACACATTTTATTTCGCCATCAATCACCACTGCCGGGGTGGACAAAACTCCATACTTGGCCATCTCCTGAAAGTCGGTGATCTTCTCGACCGTGGCAGCGATCCCGGCCTTGGCAACAGCATCTTTAACGATTTTCTCCGCTTCTGCGCACTTAGGACAACCCGGCCCCATAACTTTAATTTCCATATTTTTCTCCTGGATCTTCTGAACCGCAGTAGATCGCCAGGGCAATGCCCTTTGCTATCTTTCCAATGTAGGCACGGTTCGATGTTATTAAATTTTCTTTTTTATGTCTAACAATGGCGTACCGTCGAAGACATCCACCCCAAATACCTCTATCATGTTGCCCTCTATGCCGAGAACCTTGAGTTCCGAGATGGCGATTGGATTGGGTCGCATAGGGCTGCGGGTGCTGAAGATCCCCTGCAGGCCACGGCTTTTATCGCCACGAGGGTAGACCTTGAGCAGGTCTCGTCTGGCCTCATGCAGCCAGAACAACGCCACCAGAGTCTGACCGACTTTGAGTCCCGCCATGGCCTCCTGATATTCGGGAAAAACTTCCAGGGTGCCGGTCTGTTCCGATTCAGTGAAGTTCTTGGGGGTATCCCCAGCCGTCTGCAGCTGACAGTGGATAAGCCCGATTGGCGTGATATTTATCGGCGTGTCATTAGCCATATATACAGCCTCTCCTAGATTAGAAGATTAAACAGATAACCAACCAGCAGGATACCGCAACCGACTACACCGACAAAAGTCGCGATTAATCTTGGCTTCAACACCTTACGCAAAATCACCGTTTCCGGTAAAGACAAGGCGATGACGCTCATCATGAAAGCCAGAACCGTACCGAGTGCCGCACCTTTTTCGAGCAGGGCATGAATAACCGGCACGATCCCTGCCGCATTGGAATACATCGGAATTCCGACTAAAACCGCCGCCGGCACCGACCACCAGGCACCTTTGCCCATTATAGAAACCATGAAACCTTCCGGCACATAGCCATGAATGGCGGCACCGACCCCTATGCCGGCAACGACATAGATCCAGACCTTGCCGACAATATCCTTTACGGCCGCAAGGCCCATCTGAACCCGCTCCCGCCAAGAGTGGCACTCATCAGGCACATCATCAACATTGGTGCGCATCTCTCTTACCCAATCTTCAATATGGTTTTCCATACCGAGACGGCCTATAGTCCAACCGGCGACAATCGCCACCAATAAGCCGGTCACCAGGTAGAGCGCCGCGATCTTCCAGCCGAGCAGACCATAGAGGAGTACCAGGGCTATTTCGTTGACCATCGGTGCAGAGATCAGAAAGGAGAAAGTTACACCCAGAGGTACCCCGGCCGTAACAAAACCGATAAACAGCGGCACCGCCGAACAGGAACAAAACGGCGTGACAATCCCGAGCAAGGCGGCAAAGACGTTACCAACCGATTCACGCTTGCCGGCCAGGATCTTGCGGGTGCGTTCCGGGGTAAAAAAGGTCCGAATTATCCCCACCCCAAAGACCACCAGGGTCAGGAGCATCATTACTTTCGGAGTATCATAGACAAAAAACTGGATGGCCTGGCCGAGATGACTGGCCGACGACAGTCCCAAGATTTCAAAAGTAAAATATTTTGAGAATGGCAGCAGCTGTTTGTAGGCCACGAACCAGACAACCAATCCGCCCAGGCCGATCATTATATTCTTCAACCGGTTGGGTCGTTGTGGCACTTCCGTTTTTGGGGCCAGCGGCTTGTCCGGACTGACCGTACAGCAGTTATTAATTTCTACCACGATTAATCCTCAATTTTAATAGGTGAAAAAGGTGCTATTCCTTACAGATGTTGGCCCGATCAATAATCGGGACCACCGCCAGCAGGCTTTTGATCTCGGGATCATCATCCAGCCAGCCCTGCAGATTCTGCAGGGCGGTACAGGCATAAACATTGTCCTCACCGGAAGCCAAGCGGTAATTAACCCAGAGTTTGTCCTTATGGCTTTCTACCAGCCCCGCATCCTCCAGCAACTTAAGGTGCTTCGAGATAGTCGGCTGAGCAAGACCGAGCAGGGTCTTGATCTCACAGACACACAACCCCTTACTCTGCAGAATCTTAAGGATCTTGACCCGACTTGGATCTGATAAAGCCTTCATAACCTTGATAAACTGTTTCATTGCTATACCCGTTGTATTTTATATACACATGACCATATAGCCATATAGCAATACAGTCAAGGGGAAACGTTAACTCGTTTTGGGAAAGGGTCGCTGTCCGGCTGGATAAAAAAAGAAAAAGGCCGACTTGGGGGGGACCAAGTCGGCCTTTTAGGGGAAGAAAGATAATTATTATTTATCTATTATTTCTTTAAATAAATGCAAACCCCGTGCCAATCGATAGCGGATCAAAACACAAACACATAAAGGCCACAATATTGCGTACTTATAAAAGGTTGTTGTTCAACTCATTGCAAAACAGAGCATGAAACAGAGTGCAAATATTTGTACTATCCTCGCCCAACCTAGGGTTGGTACAATTTACTGAACTTCGTTCAGTCTTAGATTTCACCAGTCTAAAGATCACAATATCTACAAATTGTTTACCTGTGCTGGCTTGAAAAGTACTAGTAAAATAAGACGATTTATGCCGGATAATTAAAAAAGGCCTCACCCCTTCCGTGGGTGAAGCCTTTTTTAACACCAGAGAAACCTGGGATGCAAGTCAAAGAGACTATTTGAAGAAATTCAGCAAAGCATGGAGTGTAGTCAGTGGATGGGGCGGACAGCCGGGGATATACAGATCAACCGGAATTATGGAGTTCAAGTCGCCAGTAATCTCGTCACTACCATAAAAAGGCCCACCGGAAATGGAACAACTGCCGCTGGCAATCACAACCTTGGGGGCAGGAATAGCCGCATAGGTGGTCAAAAGAGCGGTACGCATATTTCTTGAAACAGGTCCGGTCACATGGATGCCATCGGCGTGACGGGGTGAGGCGACAAAATCAATTCCGAATCTGGAAAGATCAAAGAAAGGGGTATTTAAAACATTGGTATCGGCTTCACAGGCGTTGCAGCCCGCGGCTGAAACCTGCCGTAACTGCAGCGAGCGACCGAATAGTTTTTTAAAATGCTTTTTGGCGTGCCTGGCCAGCTCCGGCAGGGAGCCATCGGTTATCAGATCCTCCCGGCTGGCAGTGCCCATTTCAAAATTCTGGCTGAACGAAACAAACTTGCCGTCGGACTGCATCTCGCACTGACCACAGAAAGTACAACGGCCCAGATCAATCTTGATCGCCTTGGCATCAATGGCATCCTGGGGACAGGCTTCGGCACATTGTTTGATCAGGGCCTGATCACAGTTCTTGTTGATCTCAGGCATACCCCGATAGCGCTTATATAGTGAGATTGGCTCTTTGGGGTATTTAGAGGTTTTACACCCCTGTTCAATTCTATTCTTGATTATTTTCAGCATAATTAAACCTTATAGATCAAAGCCACAGTAGGAAAGATTGAAGCTCTTGTTGCAGAGCGGGAAATCGGAGATTTCTTCGTTACGCAGCGACATAGCCAAGCCGGTCCAGTTGTGAAAGGATGGGTCCTTGACCTTATAGCGCTCAATCTGGCCTTTATCATCGGTAAGGATGCAGTGCGATACTTCACCGCGCCATCCTTCATTGATGGTAACGACAAAGGAAGATGGGGCCAGTTCATACTCTTTCATGAAGACCCGTTTGGTTTCTGCCTGGCGCTTGACCAGAGTCTCGATAAGGTCAAGAGAATGCATGATCTCTTCTCGTCTCACCGTACCTCGGCTACAGACATCACCCTTGGTCATATTGTTTTGGTTGGCCGGCAGATCACCATAACTCTCGGTTGGGAAAGTTACTCTGGCATCATAGCCAATTCCAGAGGCACGGCCGGCATAACCAACCAGGCCCAGTTCCTGGGCCCTTTCCTTAGGAACAGTACCGGTATTTTCAAAACGGGCCATAACAGTGTGGGCGGAAAAGAGCAGATCACAGACATGCTCAAGTTCCGGTCTTACCTCGGAGAGTTTATCAAGGATAAGCTGGCGCTGTTCACTACCCATAACATAGGTAACGCCACCTGGTCTTACCAGACCTTTACCAAAACGGTTGCCACACAAGACCTGGAGAAGATTTAAAAATTCGCCTCTCATCCGCCCGAAATAGGCTGCTGGAGGGTTAAAAGCTACGTCACCGCTCAAGGCACCAAGATCACCTACATGGTTAGCAATACGCTCAAGCTCAAGAGCGATTGATCTAACGATATGGGCACCATCATCGACCTTCAGTTCCGCGAGGGATTCAATGGCCTGACACGAGCTGAGGTTATGACCAATGGCAGTATCACCGGCAATGGACTCACAGATAATCGGCAGTCGTTTTTTGGGCACCGTCGGCAGCATTTTCTCTACACCACGATGCTGATAGCCCAATTGAATCTCCAGATGAAGAACAATTTCACCGATACATTGAAAGCGAAAATGACCCGGCTCGATAATTCCGGCATGGACCGGACCAACGGCCACTTCGTGGATATCTTCCCCTTCAACCCTGAAATATGGGTAGTTGCCGGGGGTATCTTCTTCATAATTATTGCCAAACACATCAGGATTGCCCTGATAGTTGGCATGGTAACGTGCCATTTTCAGCCAGGGATGATTTTCGGGCTTAAGTCCGTACTGCTCAGCAATTTCACGTTCAAACATATGAAATTTTTCATTACTGGCGGTCAGCGAAGCAAATGTCTGATCAACTTCAGAGCCAACCACGTACAATTTGGCACCCTGCCGGACAACAGCCAGCAACTTATTGGTCTCACCATCTTTGTAGGCAAAAAACTGGACAACATACCCGTCGTTGTCAGCAATATCGATCAGGGCCTTGGAAAAATCGGCAAAGGACAGCTGGGGGATATCCGCCCGGTTCACCTTCTCGCCGTTTTTAATTTGCAGGAGGTTGTTACCCATTGACTGCTCCTCCGATTACAGAGATTGCGTTAATAATTGTTTGATAGAGATCTTCCGGCAGCCAGACACAAAGGACCAGCGAAGTTAAGAGCAGGATAAATGATGGGACAACCCGCATCATTTTTTCCTCAACCAGCACTGGCTGGTCAGTGGCAGCAAAAGACATCCGCATCACGATACGTGAGGCCCCGGCAAAGATCAGGATCAGGCAAAAGATGAAGATACTTACACTCACATAATGACCGGTACGGAAAGCGCCGATAATGATCAGCAATTCGCTGATAAAAATACCGAAGGGCGGAAAGCCGGAGATGCCGGCAAATCCCGCGAAAAAAGTACCAAAGCTTTTCGGGAACAACTTGGCCATATTACCGATCTTGTTGACCAGCTTGGTTCCGTAACCCAGGAGAATATTCCCGGCCGAAAGGAACAGAGAAGATTTGATCAGGGAATGATGAATCAGATGGAGCATGGCCCCGTAAGTGGCCAGACCGCCAATACCAACGCCAAAGGCGATAATGCCCATATTCTCGATACTGGAATAGGCCAGCATCCTTTTATAATCGGGCTGATTCAGAATAAAGATGCCGGCAATCACCATGGAAATCAGGCCAAAGACGATCAGAACGTTACTTGAATAATCTCCCATACCAGCGGCGTACATCAAGGTATGCACCTTGTAAACGCCTAAGAAAGCACAATTCAAGAGCGCTCCGGACAAAAGCGCAGAAGCAGGGCTCGGTGCCTGGCTGTGGGCATCCGGCAACCAGGTATGCATGGGCGCCAGTCCCATCTTGGTGCCATAGCCGATTAGAACAAAGATAAATCCGGCCTTCAACCAGATCGCATCAAGTTGACTGGCCACCGCCACCAAAGAAGAGAAGGTCAGCGGCACGTGGACATTGCCAAGATCCATTGACAGGGTAATGAAAAATGAGCCGAGCAGGGCCAGAGCAATACCCACGGAACAGATCAGGACATATTTCCAGGTCGCCTCCAGAGCGGCCTTGGAACGATTAAGGAAAATGAGGGGCGCACTGACCAGGGTCGTGGCCTCGATGGCGATCCACAAAACAATAAGATGATCAGCCAGGGCGACCATGCTCATGGTGGCCAGAAAAAAGAGCATGCAACCAATGAAAATAGGCTCGTTGTCCATCTGAGTCTCTTTCATATACGAGACGGCGTAGATGCTGATAAACAGAAAGATAAACGAAGTGACCAGCAGCACCAGCATGCCCTCGGGGGCGGTGCTGAAGTATGCGGGTAATGACGGGTCAAGTTTGCCGAGCCAGGCCATCGCCGTAATCTGCAGATGGAGAAGCGCGGCAACCAGCAGAACCCCTCGACCCAGTTGGGCGGGAAGAAACGAGGCCATAATTCCGGCTAAGATGGGGAGTATAAAAACAAGTTCTAACATAGACTCAGTCCTTTAGTTGGTCGAGCAGTGCAGTATCTACATCGTCAAAGGCACTGTTTATATTATGCAGGATGATTCCCATAATCATGATAGCAACCAGCAGATCGAGCAGAACCCCGAACTCAACCACATACATGGTATGAGTCTGCTTGGCCAGGGCCGTACCGATCAGGTAAATACCATTTTCCATCATCAGGTAGCCAATCACCTGGGTGATGGCCTTGGTGCGGCTCATCATCAAAAAGAGACCGGCCGCCAAAGTCGTAATAGCGGTGATGAGTAACAGGGCATGATCCCCGGGCATGGATAGATGCAGTTTATCCGTGATAAAGGCGGAGAGCAGGATCAACCCCAGGCCGGCAAAAATCGAGGCGTGATAGCCGATAATCGGTTCGATCTCTCGCTGGATGGACACTTTTTTGACGGCCATGATCAGAAAACCGGGAATCAACAACCCCTTGATCAGGATCATTACCTGGAAGAGAAGCAGGGCGCTGCCTTCCAGATTTTGATGGTGCTCAAGAAACAACGGGGTAATAGAAACCATGATGCCCTGCAGGGCCATAATTTTCACCAGGGCCATCAGCCGATTCGAGCCCAGGGACAAAAGGACTGTGAGCAGCACTACCGCCAATATTGCATCAGCTAACTGGATCATTTAACAACCCCCATAGTCAGGATGGTGGCAAAGAACACCAAGGCAAACGAAGTCAGGATAAATTTCGGGATAAGGTTCATTCTGAAACGTGCCATGATCGACTCGGTGATTCCAATCGCCACGTAGATCA
>DAOVJK010000046.1 GCA_030673265.1 Pseudomonadota bacterium
GGTCGGGATCGGGACAGAATGAGCGATTGCCTGAAAAGAATCAATGTTATGCCCCTTGGGGCGGCGGCCCTGGCCGGCACCGGCCTGCCCATTGATCGGGAGTCGGTGGCCGCAGAACTTGGTTTCCCGGCGGTTACCGCCAACAGTATGGACACCGTCGGCGATCGCGATTTTGCCGTGGAGTTCACGGCCGTTGCCGCCCTTACCCAGATCCATCTCAGCCGACTTTCAGAGGAACTGGTGCTTTGGTCATCTGAAGAGTTTTCCTACGTTACTCTGGCTGATAGTCATTGTACCGGCAGCAGCATCATGCCCCAGAAAAAAAATCCGGATATCCCGGAGCTGATTCGTGGCAAGAGCGGCCGGGTGGTTGGTAATCTGATGAGTCTGCTGACTATTCTCAAGGGCTTGCCAATGACTTATAATCGTGATCTCCAAGAGGATAAGGAGCCGGTCTTCGATACGGTTAAAACCCTGAGCAGCTGCCTGGCAATTACCGCCGAGATGTTGGAAAATCTGGAGTTTAATACAGCCCGCCTTGCCGAAGCGACCAGTACGGGTGGCTTTATGACTGCCACTGATCTGGCCGATTATCTGGTTACCAAGGCGATGCCGTTTCGCCAGGCCCATTCCGTGGTTGGTAAGGTTGTTGCCTATTGCCTTGATCAAGGCAAAGACCTGCCCGACTTGAGTATTGAGGAATTAAAGAAATTCGCAGTGGAAATTGACGAGGACGTCTTTGCTCTCCTGACCGTTGAGGGCTCGGTAAAAAGCCGGCGCTCCACCGGCGGGACCTCTCCGGACCGGGTTAGCGAGGCATTGCTAAGGGCGGAACAGGAACTTGGCATAGGCTAGCCATGAAGCTTAAAATTGTTGTGACGTGGGTCATCCTTGTTTTTGCAGGAGGAGCGCTGTTGGTCGCTTGCGGCAAGAAAACGGCGCTGGTCCCTCCCCAGGCAATAATTCCCGTGCCGATCTCCGATCTTGCTTATCTGTTGGACGAGAACGGAGTTACGCTTTCCTGGTTGCCTCCCATCCTGAGCGAACAGGGAGAACGTTTGCCGGCTATTGATAAGTTTCTGGTTGAAAGAGCGGTGTACGACCTGTCCGATTTTTGTGAAAATTGCCCGGTGCGTTACACTGAGCTGGTCAGTATTGCCGGCGATCAGCCAGATGTTGCTCGTAGTCAACAGAAAATAACCTACCGCGAAGAGAGCCTCAGGCCCGGCCATATTTATTTTTATCGGGTTAAAACCGAGCTGGGCTGGCGGGTTGGCAGTCGTCCTTCCGAGCCGGTTAGTTTCAGGTGGCAGGTGGTGGTGGGGGCACCTGTTGAGCTGCGCAGCCTGGCAGGTGATCAGCAGGTTTCCTTAAGTTGGCAACCGCCGCTTGGCGATCTTAACGGCGCCCCGCTAGAGGATGAGTTGCATTATCAGGTTTACCGGAGCGTGGCAGGTGGAAACTTCATGCCGCTAGGCAGCCCGGTAACGGCACCGGACTATCTAGATCAATCGGTCAAGAATGGCAGCAGCTATCGATACAAGGTCAGAGCGGCCAGGCTTTCGGGCGGAACCGGCGTCTTCAGCGACATGGTGACGGTTGTCCCCAGGGATCTGACTCCACCTCCAGCCCCGCAGGGCTTGTCGGTCATCAGCACCCCTGAGGGCAGCAGAGTTTTCTGGGAAGCGCCGGCCGTGGCTGATCTGGGCGGATATCTGATCTTGCGCCGCGCCGGGGATAGTGAATCAGACCATGATTTCAAGGTGATCGGCCGGGTCGATGCTTCGTTGACTTCGTTTATTGATAGGACCCTTGAGGATCACGAAACATGTTATTATGCAGTCAAGGCCTTTGACTCAGCCAGCCCGGCTAATGAAAGCGCCTTATCAGATGAAATTAAAATGAAGCGGAACAGATAAAGTTATGAATCACTTCAATTACCAAAACCGGGAACTTCACTGTGAATCGGTGCCCGTCGCCAAAATAGCCGCTGAAATCGGCACCCCCTTTTACCTGTACAGCGGCGCCACCCTTACCCAGCATTTTAAGGCATTTGATGGCCCCTTTGCCTCAATCCCGCACCTGAGCTGTTTTGCCGTCAAGTCCTGTTCCAATATTGCTATTCTCAGACTTTTTGCCAGTCTGGGCGGCGGCGCCGATATTGTCTCCGGAGGTGAACTTTTCAGGGCGCTGGCGGCGGGCGTTGATCCCGCGAAGATCGTTTATTCCGGGGTGGGCAAGACCAGGGAAGAGCTGGAATATGCCTTAAAGACCAAGATCCTCCAGTTTAATATCGAGTCAGAACAGGAATTGGAGGCCCTCCAGGAGGTGGCGGCCCAATTAGGGGTTACGGCCCCGGTCTCATTTCGGGTCAACCCGGATGTCGATCCGCAGACCCATGCCTATATCTCCACCGGGCTGGCCAAGAATAAATTCGGCATTCCCATCGAAACGGCCGATCAAGTCTACGCCAAAGCCATGCAGATGGCGAATATCAAGGTCCAGGGGGTGAGTTGTCACATTGGCTCGCAACTGACCCTGGTGTCGCCCTTTATCGAGTCGTTGCATAAAATAAAAATCTTCACCAAGAAATTGGCTGCCCAGGGCATAACCATCACCCATCTTGATCTGGGCGGCGGTCTGGGGATTCAGTACGATGACGAGACTCCGCCCCATCCCGACGATTATGCTGCTGCGATCAAAAAGGAGATCGCGGATTTGAACTGCACTCTGATCCTGGAACCTGGCCGGGTTATTGCCGGCAATGCCGGCATCCTGGTGACACGGGTTCATTACACCAAACATAGTCCGACCAAGAAATTCGTGGTAGTTGATGCCGGGATGAACGATCTGGCCCGGCCCAGCCTTTATGGCGCTTACCACGCCATCAGGCCGGTTAGCGAGACTGATCTTGGCAGCGAAGTCGCTGATGTGGTTGGGCCGATCTGCGAAACCGGCGACTTCCTGGCCCGGGACCAGAAGGTGCCGGTTAGTAATCAGGGGGACCTGCTGGCGGTAATGAGCGCCGGGGCTTATGGGTTTTCGATGGCCTCCAACTATAACTCCCGGCCCCGGGTTGCCGAAATCATGGTGAGCGGTGAGCAATATCATGTGATTAGAGCGCGGGAAACCTATGAAAACCTGATCAAGGGAGAGGCAATCCCCGAATTCCTGATGGCGTCGCCAGATAGCGAGCATCGCAAGACTTCGAAATCTTGATTTACGGCGTCGTAGCGCATTTTTGTTCATTTGGCATACTAAAGTATGGCCGCACTCACAAAAATACACTACTCCTCGGAGTCTACGCTTACCTGTTTAGCGAAATGTTGACTTAGCCCTCCTTAGAAATTTTTTTTAAAGTACCACCTGTAAAAGATTAAAAGCAGAGTGATCCTTATGGCAAACCCTATTGCATTTACCAAGATGAGCGGTACCGGCAACGATTTTATTATCATCGACAATCGCGACCAAATGATCAAGAAGGGCCAGATGGCCGATCTCGCCGCCCGCATTTGCCGCCGCCAGTTTTCGGTGGGGGCTGACGGCCTCATCCTCATTGAAAATTCAGAGCAGGCCGATTTTCGCTGGCAATTCTACAATGGTGATGGCAGTGAGGCGGAAATGTGCGGTAATGGCGCGCGTTGTGCGGCCCGTTATGCCTACAGCAAAGGGATCGCCCCGGCTCATATGCATTTTGAGACCATCGCTGGCCTGATTGAGGCCCAGATGATTGGTGCTAACGCTAAAATCAGACTTACACCGCCCACCGACATCCTTCTGTCAAGATCAGTTGAGATCGATGGCAACCAAAAAGTGATCCATTCGATCAACACCGGAGTGCCCCATGTGGTTCATTTTGTCGACAATAACGGCGACACTCCAGTTAAGGAATGGGGCAGACATATTCGCCATCACAAGCTCTTCGATCCGGCTGGGACCAATGTCAATTTCGTGCAAATGCCGGAAGAAGAACTGCATGTCCGCACTTACGAGCGGGGGGTTGAAGACGAGACCATGGCCTGCGGCACCGGCGCGGTCGCCTCGGCTCTTATCGCCGCCCTGCATGGCCATGTTACTTCACCGGTCAGGGTCAGGACGTCCGGCGGCGATATTCTGACGATTCACTTTTCCTTGGTTGATATTGGTGATACGCAGGAGGATGATCAGGGCCTGCGACATGAGCAACGCATTGCCGATGTTTTTCTGGAAGGGCCTGCCAGTTTTATCTATGAGGGGCAGCTCCATGAAGAGGCCCTCTGATCGAAAACAGGTCACATGGCGCCGCATCTGCGTTGTCATCGGCCTGATCGCATAGCGGGCTATGGCTCTCAGGCCTCTTCCTCGCATCTGCACCACCCTGTGGCCTGTTTCCCTTGGGATTTTATCGCAGGCTTTTTTGGTTTTTATTTGCTTTTTGCAGGCCAGTTTCGTAAGAATGGCAACTTAATGATAAAATTAAGTAATCCTTTATAATAAAATGATTTTCAAAACCAGGTTCATCCATTTTTTAAAAAGCAGGAGGATATCATGACCCAGTTCAAAGGCGCCTTTGTTGCCATCGTGACCCCATTTACCGACGGTAAGATAGACGAAAAGGAACTGATCGACCTCATTGAGTTCCAGATCGCCGGGGGCACGCACGGCATTGTCCCCTGCGGCACTACAGGTGAGTCGGCCACCATGAGCCACGAGGAGCATCAGCTGGTAGTTGAGTTGACTATTAAAACGGTAAATGGCCGGGTGCCGGTCATCGCCGGCAGTGGTTCCAATTCAACCTCGGAAACCATTGAGCTGACCAGGCATGCCAAAGAGGCCGGGGCTGACGGAGTACTGGTGATAACCCCTTATTACAACAAGCCGTCCCAAGAGGGTCTTTTTCTCCACTTCAAGAGTGTTGCAGAAGCTGTTGATATCCCGATTATTATGTACAACGTCCCCAGTCGAACCGGGGTCAATATGCTGCCGGCAACGGTGGCCCGTTGCGCCGAGCTTGCCAATATTGCCGGGATCAAGGAGGCTACAGGTGATCTTAATCAGATCAGCGAGGTGATCCGGCTTTGTCCCGATGATTTTATTGTGATGTCCGGTGATGATTTCACGGCCCTGGCCACCGTGGCGATTGGTGGCAAAGGGGTGATCTCGGTCACCTCCAATGTGGCGCCCGCCGATATGTCCGGGCTGATGGATGCCGCCCTGGCTGGTGATTTCGCCAAGGCCCGCCAGTTTCATTACAAGTTGTTCCCGCTGATCCAGGCCATGTTCATCGATACCAATCCGGTTCCGGCCAAGACTACCCTGGCTCTGATGGGCAAAATAAAGGGTGCCAATCCGCGGATGCCCATTTGCGATATGTCCGATGCTACTCTGGCCCAGTTGAAAAAGGTTATCACCGAATACGGCTTAATCTGATTAGACTGAGAACTTGGTAGTCTCGTAACAATTATAGTGATGGTTGAGTAAAAATTTCGATATACGACGCTTTAGATCGGAAATGTTGCGCCGCCACCAAACCAAGTGAATTAGAAATTATAGGAAGTTATCATGACGAAAGTAATTGTGGCAGGGGCCGCTGGCCGCATGGGCCGCCGCATAATGTATATGGTTGAGCAGAACCCTGATTTACAGCTAGTTGGCGGTTTTGAGCAGGAGGGTAACCCGGAGATTGGTAAAGATCTGGGTGAACTGGCGGGCATCAGCAAGCTTGGGGTTCCTTTGTCTGCGAGTCTTGCCAGTGTTATTGATCAAGGCGATGTGATAGTCGATTTCACCTTTCATGAGTCAACCATGAAATTTGCCCGGTTGGCTGCTGAACATAAAAAAGCTATGGTCATCGGCACCACCGGTCTCAGTCAGGACAACCTTGCCGAGCTAAAGAACCTTGCTGCCAATTTCCCCTGTGTCCAGGCGCCCAATATGGCCGTCGGGGTTAATGTCCTCTTCAAGGTTGCCCGTAAAATGGCATCTATCCTCGGCGATGATTATGACATTGAGATAGTCGAGGCCCATCACCGGATGAAAAAAGATGCGCCGAGCGGTACCGCCCTTAAGCTGGGTGAAATGGTGGCCGAAGGCGTTAATCGTGATCTCAACAAGGTTGGGGTGTTTGAACGTCACGGTATCATTGGCGAGCGGACCGATCAGGAGATTGGCATCCAGACGATCCGGGCCGGTGATATCGTTGGAGAGCACACCGTTTATTTTGCCGGAGCCGGCGAACGACTTGAGATCACCCATCGCGCCCACAGTCGCGATAATTTTGCCAAGGGCGCGGCCCTGGCCGCCGCCTGGGTAACCAGCCAGGATAACGGCATGTATACCATGTTCGACGTCCTTGGTTTGCAGGATCTCTAAAATAATTTAACTAAGACTTGTAAGGGAAATATCACCGATGATTAAGATAGAAAAAGCAGATAGACTGAAACAGTTACCTCCCTACCTTTTTGCCGAGTTGGATCGCAAAAAGGATGAAGTTAAAGCCAGGGGGGTCGACGTGATTGATGTTGGCGTTGGCGATCCGGACCAACCGACTCCCGACCACATCATCGATGCTTTATGTGAGGCATCCCGTAAGCCTCAATACCATAGTTATCCAAGCTATACCGGGATGAACAACTTTCGTGAAGCTGTCAGTGCCTGGTACGACAAGCGGTCCGGCGTAAAACTGCATCCGCTGCAAGAGGTGGTCTCGCTAATCGGCTCCAAGGAGGGCATCGCCCATATCCCGTTGGCCTTCATTAATCCCGGCGACGTGGTGCTGGTCCCCAGTCCCGGCTATCCGGTTTACAAGGTCGCCACCCAGTTTGCCGGCGGAGTCCCTTATGAAATGCCGCTCCTCAAGGAGAACGGTTTCCTGCCCGATCTGGCCAGCATCCCGGCTGATGTTTTAGCCAAGGCCAAGATGATGTTCCTTAATTATCCCAACAATCCCACCGCAGCGCCTGCCACCCCGGAATTTTTCGCCGAAGTGGTGGCTTTCGCCAAAAAACACAACATTATGATCTGTCATGACTTCGCCTATTCGGAGATGGCCTTTGATGGCTACAAGCCGCCGAGTTTTCTGGAGACCCCTGGCGCCATGGATGTCGGCATTGAATTTCATTCCCTGTCTAAGACCTATAATATGACGGGTTGGCGAATTGGTTGGGCCGCTGGCAACAGCGAAATAATCGGCGGTCTTGGCCAGATCAAGAGCAACATTGACTCCGGTATCTTCGAAGCGATTCAGATCGCCGGAATTGAGGCCATGAAGGATGACGAGTCCTGGTTGACCGAAATGCGCAAGTTTTATGAAGAGCGCCGTGATGTGGTGATGAAGGGTCTTGATGAGCTCGGGATCAAGGCGGATTCGCCCAAGGCTACCTTCTATGTCTGGGCCGAAGTTCCCGCCGGTTATGATTCCGCCGCTTTTGTCGGTCATCTGCTCGAAAAAGCGGGGATTGTCTGCACGCCTGGTAATGGCTTCGGCGATCCGGGCGAGGGTTATTTCAGAATTGCCCTGACCGTTTCCAAGGAACGGTTGCAGGAAATGATTGACCGCATGAAAAAAATAGGCGTCTGATGGCGTTGGCTTTCATTGGCCTGGGCTCAAATCTCGGCGATGGCCGCCTTAATCTTCAGCAGGCCTGGCAACGGTTGGGTGAGCATGTCGGGATTACCATTTTGGCCCTGTCCAGTCCTTACCTGACCCGACCGGTAACGAAGGAAAGTTGGGCGAAGGATGGCCAGCGCCTTGCCGAGCAATGGTTTACCAATGCGGCTGGGGTTGTCGAGACTAAGCTTTCTCCCCTGGAGTTGCTTGGGGTGATGCAAGCAGTCGAGGTTCAGTTGGGCCGTGATCGCCAGAAAACGGTGGATCGGACCGTGGATCTCGATCTCATTTATTATGATGAGCGGGTCTCTGCCGATGAGCAGCTGGAGTTGCCCCATCCCGAGATTAAAAATCGGCTCTTCGTCCTGGCGCCGCTTGAAGAACTCGCTCCGGATCGCCCGCACCCGGTGACGGGGAGAACAACCAGACAGATGAGACGTGACCTGCCGGAAAGCGGTGGCGACGATATCCGCCGGTTGGCTTGGCAAGATAAGGCAGATGCCCAAGGAGCCCAGAGAACTTGAGCCCGCTCAGAATCTTGATACTTGCTTTTCTGTTTTACCTGCTTTTTCGCTTACTGACGGGTGGAAAAAAGAAGGTGAAAAAGACCGGTAATTCAGGGCCGCCGAGCCATGATGTTCTGGTAGAAGATCCGATCTGTAAGGTCTGTGTGCCGATGAAGCAAGCTGTAGTATTGAAAGAAGACGGTAAAACCATTTATTTTTGTTCGCCAGAATGCCGCGAAAAATTTATAGCCATTAAAGGAGATTAATGATGAAGTTTTTTATCGACACCGCCAATATTGATGAAATCAAGCAGGCTGTTGCCATGGGGATGGTTGATGGCGTTACCACCAACCCTTCGCTGATCGCCAGAGAGGGCCGTGATTTCCACGAAGTTATTACGGAAATCTGCGGGCTGGTCAAAGGCCCGGTAAGTGCCGAAGTTGTCAGTCTCGATGCGCCGGGAATGCTCAAGGAAGGTCGGGAATTGGCCAAGATCGCTGATAACATTGTGATCAAGGTACCGATGACCACCGAAGGGCTGGTTGCGGCAAAAACCTTTTCCGAAGAAGGAATCAAGACCAATGTAACGCTGGTCTTCTCGGCTGCGCAAGCCCTGTTGGCCGCCAAAGCCGGGGCCAGTTTTATCAGCCCCTTTGTCGGTCGCCTTGACGATATCGCCCTGAATGGCATGGACCTGATCAGTGATATAATGGCCATCCTGGATAATTACGGTTATGCCAGTGAGGTGATTGTCGCCAGTGTCCGTCACCCTATGCATGTTGTTGATTCCGCCCTGATCGGCGCCGATATAGCCACGATCCCTTTTAAGGTCATAAGTCAGCTGGCTAAACACCCCCTGACCGACATCGGTATAGAAAAATTTCTGGCAGATTGGGAAAAAAGATAATAATTGTAGTATAATTAAACAATGCCTATTCTCTTATCTGGAATTATAACAGCTGTCGCTCTGTTGGCGACGGTGCTGTCCGGCCCTGTTCAGGCGGCGATGTACACTTACGTTGATGAGAGCGGGGTCGTTCACTTCACCAATGTCCCCAGCGACCCGAAGTTTGAGCCGGTCTATCGTGCGCGGCGCCCAAGAGTTGTCACTCAGGCAACGGATCATGACTTTTTTGATACCATGATTCGTCAGGCGGCTAAACGCTATCAGGTAGACCCAATGTTGGTCAAGTCAGTGATCAGGGCTGAGTCAAACTTCGATTATCTGGCGGTGTCCCGGAAGGGTGCCGTTGGCCTTATGCAGTTGATGCCGAAAACCGCCGATGATATGGATGTTCTTGATCCGTTCGATCCCAAAGAGAACATCCATGGCGGTACCCGTTATCTGCGGAAAATGCTGGGCCTGTTCAATGGCAATCTCCGTTTGGCCTTGGCCGCCTATAATGCAGGACCAACTAGAGTAATTACCTTGGGCCGGGTTCCCCGGTTCAAAGAAACTCAAAATTATGTCCGTAAGGTCCAATTCTTCTACAAAGAGTATAAAAAGTCATCTTCGCCGTCCAAACGTTGGGCGAAGAATTATTATGACCTGACTAGTTGATCTTTTTTTGAGTATTTATCCCAGGATGTTGGCTGAGTTTTTTTCTTGCAATCCATTTTACTATTTGATTAACTTGCAAAAAGTTTCAGGGCTGCTAAATTCTTTGGGTTTCCTGCAGTCTTTGCTCCGTGGCGAGCTAATCTAAATTAACTACTTTGTTGTCGGCCTTGAAAGCTGTTCCTCAAGGTGATATAAGGCCCAGATGAGTCACCTGATTACCTTACCAAATATTCTTACCGGTTATCGGTTTGCCGTCGTGCCGATTCTGCTGTTCTGTTTGCGGCCAGATGGTGATAAGTGGCTCGATCTATTCGCTTTTATTCTGTTTCTTTCCGCCGCCCTTACCGATCTTGCCGATGGTTACTTTGCCCGGAAACACAAAAGTGAAACCGTCCTCGGCAAGCTGATGGATCCGCTTGCTGACAAAGTTCTGGTGGCCGTCGCCCTGATCATGCTTATTCCTCTGGTTCCCGCCTGGATCTGTTTTATGATCCTGGCCCGTGAACTGGTTGTAACCGGTCTGCGGGGTGTTGCGGCTTCTTCGGGAATAATCGTTGCCGCGAGCCGGATGGGTAAAATAAAATCAGTGATGCAATATATCGCCCTGTGTGTGCTGATCTTCCCAGACAATGTATTGCCAATTCCCTTTTTGCAGGAACTTGGCCTTGTCATTCTCTATGTTTCCATGGTGATGACGATCTGGTCCGGAATAGATTATTTCTACCGTTTCCAGAAGGTTTTTCTGGGATCCGGTGAACCGGGGCAAACCTGATTAGCCCGCATATTTTATGAGTATTTTTGAAAAGTCATTTTAACTGAGTGTACTTGTGTGTTAAACCTTTGGTTTACTGTGGAATATCAAGGTCACAGTTTGTACCAAATGAAATACATGGTTTTTTTTTCAGATAGCGCAGACTTCGAAACTACTCACCCTGCGGGCCAGCCGATATATCCGTATAGCACCCCTCAGGGGGTATTGTACAGAATCTGCTGTATAAGGCTTTCAGCATACTAAAGTATCGGAGTCTCCCTCTGGCCGCTTACCTGCTGAAAACATCGTACTTTGCCTATCGAGCGTTTCGCAATCGGGCATCTCGACTGGTGAAATATGCGGGTTAATTCTGAATCGTCCCTGTCCCCAGCGAACTTGCAGGTCTCAGGCCTGATCTGGGAATTTAGCAGATTTATGTCCAACCAATAGCTTTGACTTACCCGGCCGCGAACCGATATCCTTGAATTATCCAGACTGCAACCGGGAAGGACACTTAATGCGTAAAGATAAACCGAGCAGGACCGCCTACAAGGTCGGTGTCAATATTGTTTCTTTGGGGTCAAAACCGGGGATGGAGAAGATCCTGCCGGCCGGAATTGTCGAGGCCACCGAGAAAATACTTGTTGCCGCCGGGGCGGCCAGCGAGACCGTGGTAAGAGTGGCCCGTAGCCAATGGGCGGTCTCTCTTTACGAGTGGTTTGACTGGATGATGCCGGGCCAGTTCGAGGCCTTTGCTCACCGGAAGGCCTTTTGCGAGCACCAGGTCAGGGAAGTGATCAGGGCTGGTGCTGGGCAGGTCCTGGTTCTGGGGGCTGGGTACGATACTTTGGGTTGGCGATTGGCCCCGGAATTTCCCGGGGTGGATTTCTTCGAGATCGATCACCCGGCCACTGCCGTTCGCAAGGCCAAGGGGGTAGCGGCGCTGGGCGGTCGAGACAATCTCTACCTGATCGGCGAGGATCTCGGCCAGAGGAAAATGGTCGATGTGCTGGAAGCTCACCGGAAATGGGACAAGTCGGCGGCGACCGTTATTGTCGCCGAAGGGTTGCTGATGTATTTGTCCGCCGCAGCGGTCCGCGACCTGTTCTTGCAGGCGGCGGCAATCACCGGGCCTGGTAGCCGGATCGTTTTTACTTATACTGCCACCGGTGCGGATGGGCGACCAGATGCCGGTAAGTGGACGGGGCTGGTCCTCTGGATCTTGAAATCAAGCCGGGAACCATGGCTGTCGAGTATCCGGCCCGAAGAACTGCCCGGTTTTCTGGCTGAAACGGGCTGGACATACCTCCCGGAGACCCAGGGTACAGGTAGGCACGGTGTCGAGTATTTTGGAGTTGCAACAAGATAATCTTATTCAGGAATTCCGGGGCCATCTTACTTAATTATTGTTGTCCATGAGACCCTGATCCTAACTATTCATTGAAACAATCTAGCCGACCGAAGGGTAATCAACAATGGGCAATTAACGACGAAGGCCGCTTTATCCCTCCGGCCCCCTGGTTCGACAAACAAATACCAGCCATCTTTCCCGAAGTGTTCAATTTTGTCAGGTTCCTTTCAATGTGAAAAAGCTCGCTCTTAGCTTATTGCGGATGTCGGCCAGATCAGGTTTAACCGCTGTTATTTGAACAACTGCAAGTAGTCATAATAAACATACATCTTGCCTCGCTTGCTGCCGGTGATCTCTTGCAAAATCCCGAATTGTTCCAAATCAGCAATCAGTTTGTAGGCCGAAGCCGGCGATACACTGGCTACTTTGCCGACTCTGGCAGCGTCAATCATCGGTCGTTGATACAGATAGTTGACAACCTTCTGAGCGTTTGCCGTTCTGCTGCCGAGGGTCCGGATCTGCGCTTCCACCTGCTTTTGCAGTTTGAGGATATTGTCAAAAGTCGTTATACCGCTTTTAGCAGTTTCGATAATGCCCACCAGGAAAAACTTGAACCATTGCAACAGGTCGTTCTTCTCCCGCACTCGCATCAGGTTGTCGTAATAAAGGCTGCGATTGCGTTCGAAAAAATCCGACATATACAACACTGGCTGCTTCAGCATTCCCTTACTGATCAGATAGAGAGTGATCAGTAAGCGCCCGGCTCGGCCATTGCCGTCCAGAAACGGATGGATGGTCTCAAACTGGTAATGGATCAGGGCAATCTTCAGCAGCTCCGGAAAATAGTTGGCATCACTATGCAGAAATTTTTCAATGTCGCCAATAAGCTCGCCAATAGAAGTATGAACCGGCGGGACAAAGACGGCATCGTTGATTGTGGCCCCACCGATCCAGTTCTGGCTATGCCTGAATTCCCCCGGTTCTTTATGAGTTCCACGAACGCCTTGCAGCAAGGTCTTATGGGTCTCACGGATCAATCGCGCCGAGAAGGGCAAAACCCGTAAATTGGCAATCGCTTCATTCATAGCCGCCACATAGTTTTGCACCTCTTCCCAGTCATCCCTCTTGTCCAGAGCCACATCCTCCTTTTCCAGAAGGGCTTCTTCCATGTTGGTCTGGGTGCCCTCAATCTTATTTGATTGGGTGGCCTCCTTCAGCACATGCATCCTGATGTACAGATCGAGATTGGGAATATAGTCCGAGTACATATCCAGTCGCCCCAATTCCCGGTCCGCCTGGCCAAGCAACTGGATCAACTCCATGTTGTCAAGCTGCCAGGCGCGGTTGATCGGAGTGGGCTGAAAGCTCTTGTAATGGTCCTGCTGGACATAGCGGCCAGATTGGAAGTTTTTCATCGGTGAACTCCGCTCAAATTTAAAATAACCACGACCTTTATTTTAGATTTTACTGAAAATCTAAAATAAGACAAGGCGTTATTTCAGTTTTGGTCGGAATGAGAAAGGGGCTTGGAAAAGGTAGGAGAGGACGACCTTCGCCTGGCTCTTCTACAAAAGGCGTGAAGGTGTCAGGTCCGCTTTATCCCTTTGGTTCGACAAACAAATACCAGCCATCTTTCCCGAAAGTGTTCAATTTTGTCAGGTCCTTTTCAATATTGTAACCATGTCTACCTCGCCGATAAATCAGGCACCATTTGGTTAGTTTTGTTTAAACCCATCCTTCTAGTTTATCTTCCTGATATTATTAAACAAATAAGTTAGTCACTGCACTGGCACAGGGCTTGCTCTTACAGGATTGCAAACAGCAATTAATCCTGATGAGGCAGTCATGACTGTAAATATTTACGAAGAACGACAGGGCCAGATCCATCGCAAGGGCAAGAAGCCTTTTGCCATCGACTGCGACAAGGAAAGCCTGGCTGGGGCCGTCAGCCAGCGGGCCTGTGTGTTCTGTGGCTCGCGGGTGGTCCTCTATCCGATCGCCGATGCCGTCCATCTGGTTCATGGGCCGATCGGCTGTGCGGTCTATACCTGGGACATCCGGGGTGCTTTGTCCTCCGGCCCGGAACTCCATCGCCTCTCATTCTCCACCGATCTTCAGGAGCGGGACGTCATCTTCGGCGGTGAGCAGAAGCTCCATGACGCCTTAGTTGAGTTGATCGACCGTTATCAGCCCAAAGCGGCTTTTGTCTATTCGACCTGCATCGTCGGCATCATCGGCGATGATCTTGAAGCGGTCTGTAAGAAGGTTGCA
>DAOVJK010000250.1 GCA_030673265.1 Pseudomonadota bacterium
ACTAAAACGAAAAAACACACAATTGTATAGATACAGTAACATATTGATTTAAAAAGAAAAAACAGGATTTGTTACGTATACCTCCTTAAATGTTTGACTGACTTGATAATTTAACCTTCCATACCGGCATCATAAGAGAATCGCCATCCTCAAAACTGAAGATTTCTACTGTATATCATAAGGGAAAAGTACCGAAATTTTGTTACCAGCATGAAAGATCTATCCAGGCACACATTCTCCAATGTTTACGTGCATTTTCACCCGTTCAAAACAGCTTCTCAGGATAAAAAGCCACCAGCCCCAAGACACAAAAAAAGGAACCAGCTTAAATAGCTGATTCCCTGCAAGAAATGGCGTCCCCAGTGGGATTCGAACCCGCGTTGCCGGCGTGAAAGGCCGGTGTCCTGGACCAGACTAGACGATGGGGACACAATCTTTAAATATGTCATGCAACAAAAAAATGGTGGGTCGTGCGCGGCTCGAACGCGCGACTCTCTGCTTAAAAGGCACATACTCTACCAGCTGAGTTAACGACCCGCCCGGAGAAGGTGGTTATTTACACTAAAGATAATATCCTGTCAATATCTCGAAATCAATTTTTTATCTTTTTTTAATACTCACCCCCGCCATTGCCCAGAGATGAAGTCTCTGAATATTCGTGGTTATTATCTCCGAAATATTCTCTTGCCGCCACCACCTGAAATTGCTTGTCGATGCAGACCAGGTCTGCTATATCTTTCATGTCCGTTGCACCGCTAATTTCCGGGTAAACGGACTGACAAAAATGGTAAGACCGCTGGACTTAACCAGCTCCAAAACCGTTTTAGCCTTTACATAAGGGACATCTCATGGGACTTATAACAAATTCGGCGAGTTTTGTCCGTTTCAGCGTCGAGGGAGAACTGCCGTCCGACTTCTGGAACTTCGTGGCCGAACGGCTTAGTAAATACGCCTTCCGCGATATTGACGACAACTACGACGAACGCTCGATAGGCTGGGTGTCGTGCCTCAACATGTTCGATAGCGAGTTCGTCTATTCCTCATATGTGGCTGGCGATTACGCTGTTTTTTCTCTACGGATCGATGAACGCAAGGTGCCGGCAGCCGCCCTCAAAAAATTCACCATGAAGGAAGAGGAACGGATCAAGCGGGAACGCCAGATTCCGCGACTGAGCCGTGATCACCGTAAAGAGATTAAAGACGGCGTCCGGCTCAGTCTCTTGAAACGGGCGCTACCGATCCCGGCAGTTTACGATCTGGCCTGGAACCTTACCGACAATACGGTCCTGTTCTTTTCCACCAGCCAGAAGGCCATTGGTGAACTGGAGGAGTTCTTCAAGGAATCATTCGATCTGCATCTGATGATGCAGATCCCCTACATCACCGCCGGCCATCTGCTTGAGCCGGAGATGGCGGACAGGCTGGCCTACCTCAGTCCCGAAATCTTGATCTAAGGAGCGTTTACGATGGATTTAGTTGATTTAATGGTTGAAAAACGCTTTCTGGGCCAGGAATTTCTGACCTGGCTCTGGTATAAAAGCGAAGAACGGGGCGGCGCGGTTTTTCTGGAAAATTCCGGAACCGATATCGTCCTGGTTTTTGAGAAACATATCCTGCTGGAATCGGGCGAAGGCGACTCCTACGAGAAACTGATTTGCCAGGGGTTGCAAGCCGAACTCAAAGAAGCCAGAACCGGTTTAGGCATGGGTAAGAAAATTGAGCAGGCCCGAATCATGATGACCCGGGACGACCATGAATTCCGTTTCAGTCTGAAAGGCAGCCTCTTTGAGTTCCGTTCGGTGCGATTACCGAAAACCATGACCGATGCCGAGGAAGGCGACGATCCCGGAGCCGCTGAAGGCAGACTACTTGACCGCATCGGTCTCTATGAGATCCCGCTGCGCACCGTTGATGAACTATTCGGCATGTTCCTGAAAATAAGGGTCGGCAGTGAATGGTCGGCTGAACTGGAGAAATTGCGGAGTTGGATTAAGAAGGCTAATTAAACTACCCGCCCGCCTCCCAGCCCTAAGTTTTCGCGAGCTTAACATCACAGAGACAGATATTTACGCTAATTTAAAAAAAACTCATGCAATATTCTGGCTAGGGAAAAACACGGAGTAACCAATGGAATTTGAGACCGTTATCGGGCTGGAAGTTCATGCCCAGATGAGCACCAACACCAAGATATTTTGCGGCTGTTCAACCGAATTCGGCAAGCCGCCCAACACTAATACCTGTCCGCTCTGCCTGGGGCTGCCTGGCGTCCTGCCGGTCCTGAACCGTAAGGTGGTTGAATATGCCATCAAGATGGGGCTGGCCACCAATTGCCGGATCAACCAAACCAACGTTTTCGCCCGGAAGAATTACTTCTATCCAGACCTGCCCAAGGGTTATCAGATATCCCAGTTCGATCTGCCCATCGCCGAACATGGTTGGATCGAGATCGAGGTTGCTGACAAGATCAAGCGCATCGGCCTGACCCGGATCCACATGGAGGAAGACGCCGGCAAATTGATCCATGACGACCGCGAACCCCAGAGCTATGTCGATCTGAACCGGACCGGCACCCCGCTGATTGAAATCGTCAGCGAACCGGACCTCCGCTCAGCCGAGGAGGCTTCCGCCTATCTGAAGAAGGTTCATGCCATTCTGCGCTATCTCGACATCTGCGACGGCAATATGCAGGAGGGCAGTTTCCGCTGCGACGCCAATATCTCCCTGCGCCTCCTAGGCCAGGAAGAGCTCGGCACCAGGACCGAGCTCAAGAACATGAACTCCTTTCGCAATGTCCAGCGCGCCCTCGAATATGAGGAACGCCGCCAGCGCGATATCCTGCTGGAAGGCGGCAAGGTAATCCAACAGACCCTGCTCTGGGACCCGGATAGTGGCAAGACCAGTTCGATGCGCTCCAAGGAGGAGGCCCACGACTATCGTTATTTTCCCGATCCGGATCTGGTGCCGGTCGAAATCTCGGCAGAATGGCTGGCTGAAGTTAAAGAGACCCAACCCGAACTACCCGACGAGCGCAAAGCCCGTTTTATGGAAGAACTGGAATTACCCGGTTACGATGCGGTGATCCTGACCAGTGAACGAGAATTAGCGGATTTTTTCGAAGAGTCCCTGGCCATTTATCCAAATGCCAAGAAACTATCCAACTGGATTATGACCGAGTTGATCCGGGAGTTACGTGACAGGGACCAGGAGATTGGCCAATGCCAGGTCAGTCCGGCCCATCTGGCCAAATTGCTGGCTCTCATCGAGAAAGGTACCATCAGCGGCAAGATTGCCAAGAAGGTCTTTCTGGAGATGTTGGAGACCGGCAAGGATGCTGATACGGTAGTAAAGGAAAAGAATCTGGTCCAGATGAGTGATGAGGGAGATCTGCTGCAGATCGTCCAGGAAATCGTCGCCGCTAATCCGGAACAGGTTAAACAGTTCAAGGATGGTAAGACCAAGGTCATGGGCTTTTTTGTCGGCCAGCTGATGCAGAAGACCAAGGGAAGAGCCAACCCCAAAATGGCCAATAAATTATTTGGTGACGCGTTAAATAAATAGACGCATAAACCGAAAAATCACTGGGCAGGCCCGCGAAATAGAGTATTCTGCTTTGCAAACACACTAACGATTAGATGTGGCTATATTTCCGAGATTAGCGGGCCTGACATTTCCCTGGCGCTCTAATCTACCGCAGCATAATCGCAACCAGAAAAAATTCGCCCATTGCGAAGGCAAAATACCGACAAGCACTTCAAACCATATCTCACTTCAGGTGCTTTCTTTATATGACCGATGAAGACAGAAAGCTCCGCGGGGCCGGTCATCGCCAGCGGCTGCGGGATAAATTTCAGGATCGAGGCCTCGAGGCCCTGACCGACTCAGAGGTCCTTGAGTTGCTGCTGACCCTTGGCACCCCACGCCGGGACTGCAAGGACAGCGCCCGGGCTGCCCTGAAGAGATTTGGCTCGCTGGCCGAAGTTTTGGAGGCACCCCAACAGGAACTGCAAGAGGTGCAAGGACTCGGGCCAATCAATTCCTTTGCCTTGACCTTTGTCCATGGCGTGGCCCGCCGCTTCCTCAAAGAGCGGCTGCAGAACCGCAACTACCTGAGATCTTCACGGGAAGTGGCCGATTATCTGATCCATGCGATGCGCGACCTCAAAAAAGAAGTATTCACCGTAATCTTCCTGGATGCCTCCCACTCAATAATCGATACCGCCACCATCGCCGAAGGCACCCTGACCACTAATACCATCTATCCCCGGGAGTTAATCAAACTGGCCCTGCAGCATCACGCCGCCGCCCTGGTCATTGCCCACAACCACCCCTCCGGATCACTGTCTCCATCCACCGACGATATTCGCCTGACCCGCCATCTTTTCGCGGCCTGCAGCCTGGTTAATATTAACCTTCTTGATCACCTGATCATCGGCAGCACAGAAACCCCCTACAGTTTCGCCGACCACGGCATGATGACCGAGATCAGGCAGGAATACCAGCAGGGGCAGCAATGACACCTGCTGAATCAATGAATGGTTTATATATTCATATCCCCTTCTGCCGCTCCAAGTGTGGTTACTGCGCCTTTGTCTCCTTCCCGATCAAAGATTCCGACACCGGCTCCTATCTGACTGCCCTATATAAGGAAATTGACTTCTGGAGTGAACGGGTACAGGATGAAAAATTCGGCTCACTCTTTATCGGTGGCGGCACCCCGACCATTCTTTCGACCGCAGAACTAACCAGGCTCCTGACTGTTCTTAAAGATAGGTTTACCTTCAGCGACAAGGCTG
>DAOVJK010000024.1 GCA_030673265.1 Pseudomonadota bacterium
CAATTACCAAGGGGCCATTAATCTGGCCCGGGTGGCTTTGACCCTGGGTATCCCTTACATCCATTTCAGTTCGGCAGCCATTATGCCCAATGGCGAAAACCTTGGCGAAGACGACGTGCTGCCCCTGACCGCAGACCTTGCCAATTATCCCAAGTCAAAACTGATGGCCGAGCAGACCCTGAAACATATGCACGAAAACATGGGGCTTGATTACACCACGATCCGGCTGGGGGTGGTTTACGGCAAACACGATCATAAAATCCAGGGCTTCCAGCGCCTGTTCTTTTCAATCATGAATCGGGCAATGTTGGTGATGCTGACTAAAAAGGGGGTTTACCACTCCTATAGCCACGCCAAAAAACTGCCGCCCTTTATCCATTATATTCTAGACAACCGGGCTGAGTTTTCGGGCCAGACCTATAATTTTGTCGACCCCGAACCGGTCGAACTGGCCTGCGTTATTATGACGATCAAACGCTATCTGGGACTCAGTATTCCCAAAGGAATCTATCTGCCCTATCCACTGGCCAGGTTTGGCCGCCAGGCCCTGGAGATAGCGGTAAAGGCACTCAGCCGGATCGGGGTTGAGGCCAGAATGCCCGGCGAACTGATGTTTCTAGAGAATTTTTACAAGACCCAGACCCTTTCCGCCGCCCGACTGCTTAATTCGAGCTACCGCAGCCCTGCCACGGACCAAGTGACAGTTTTCAGCAAGCTTCCCGATATGATTGAGTACTATCTGGCCCGCTGGGAGCACTTGAATCTCATCTCTTCATACAACCGTGAAATTTTTGACCCCATCCACAGAGTAGAGGTGTTTGAGAATGACCCAGGCGGTCTTCTGGAGACTATGAAAGATGATAGTTTAGAGCGATTCTCCGGCCTGGAAGATTAATGCCTTTATTCGGAGCGCATATGTCGGTCAGTGGAGGCCTGCGCCTGGCCTTTGACCGCCTGGCCGTAGTCGACGGCGAGGCCCTGCAGATTTTTACCGCCAACCAGAGGCAGTGGCTGCCGAAACTGCCTGCTGAGCAGGAGGTCAGGTTATTCAGGGAAATGCGGCGCTCCCTGGCCGAAATCCCGGTGGCTTCCCACGATTCCTATCTTATCAACCTCGCCTCGCCCAAACCGGAATCCGAAGCAAAATCGATAACGGCCCTGGTCGGAGAGCTGCGCCGCTGCGCCGCTCTCGGAGTGGAATATCTGGTGATGCACCCTGGTTCACATCTCGGCGAGGGGATCAAAGCGGGAATCACCCGGTTCACTGCCAATCTGGATCGGGCCTTCAAGGAGGCCGGAGTTGGCGCCGAGGTCATGGTTTTACTGGAAACCACCGCTGGCCAGGGTAGCAGCCTGGGCGCTGATTTCTCCGAACTGGCCCAGATTATCACCGGTTCAGTATTTTCACCACAGTTGGGGGTCTGTTTTGATACCTGTCATGTGTTTGCCGCCGGCTACGACATCCGGACGCCGGAAGCCTATAGACAAACAATGGCCGAATTTGCGCGAGTAATCGGCCTTGACCGGCTCAGGTTATTCCATCTCAACGACTCAAAGAAGGAACTGGGCAGCCGGGTTGACCGCCATGATCATATCGGCCAGGGCCAGATCGGGGTGGAGGGTTTCCGGTTGCTGGTCAATGATCCCCGTTTTAGCAACCATCCGATGGTTCTGGAAACTCCCAAGACTGAAGATCTGCACGAGGATAAAGAAAATTTGCAACTACTGCGAAGTCTCCTTGAATAAAAGCTGCCGGCTGGTCTGAACGGGCAAAGCCTGTTTTATTTACGATGGCTTGGCTAATCAAGCTTAATCGACCGCAACATTTATTTTACCATTCAGGCGATTTTGCCTACCCATAAATTCGGGTTTACCTTGATGCCGACATCACCAGCAGAGACACTTAACCTGATCTTCGGCTATAAAGATTTCAGGCCATATCAACAAGAGATCATCGAGACCCTGATTGATGGTCAGGACTTGTTTGTGTTAATGCCCACCGGTGGCGGCAAGTCCCTCTGCTATCAGATCCCGGCCCTGCACAGGCCGGGCGTTGCCATTGTGGTCTCACCCCTCATCTCGTTGATGAAAGACCAGGTTGACGCCCTGACCGCAAATGGCGTAAAGGCCGCGTTCTACAACTCTTCCCTGAAAGCGGCAGAGGCCCGCCAGACCCTGGCCCGGTTGCATGACAACAGCCTTGATCTCCTCTATGTCGCCCCCGAACGCTTAATGAGCGACTCCTTCATTGAGCGTTTGCAGAATATTGATATTGCCCTGTTTGCCATTGATGAGGCCCATTGCATCTCCCAGTGGGGTCATGATTTCAGACCGGAATATCGACAGCTCGGGCGCTTGCGTGGGCTGCTGCCCGGCCCACCGATAATTGCCCTGACTGCCACCGCCGAACCCCACACCAGGGAAGACATCTTAAAGGGCTTGGGGCTGACTTCCGTCCGGACCTTTGTTACCGGCTTTGACCGCCCCAATATCCGTTACACCGTGGTCGACAAGGCGAAACCGGCCGCCCAGCTCAAGGCTTTTCTGGCCGCCCACCCCGGTGAAGCCGGTATTGTTTATGCCCTGAGCCGCAAACGGGTCGAAGCAGTTACCAGCGACCTTAACCAGGCCGGCATTAGCGCCGTTGCCTATCACGCCGGGCTTTCCGACACGGTGCGCCAGGAGGCGCAGGATAGTTTCCAGCATGATGATGTGCAGGTGGTCGTCGCCACTGTCGCCTTTGGCATGGGAATCGACAAATCCAACGTTCGTTTTGTTGTTCACTATGATCTGCCCAAAAACATCGAAAGTTATTACCAGGAAACAGGCCGGGCCGGCCGGGACGGCTTGAGCGCCGAAGCCCTATTGCTTTTTGGTTATGGAGATATCGCCATTGCCAGAGGCCTGATTGAAAAAGGCTACAATCAGGAACGTAAACGAATCGAACTCCATAAACTCAACAGCATGGTCGCCTTTGGCGAGGCCCAGACCTGTCGACGCCAGATCCTGCTGAGCTATTTTGGTGATAAAGCGAGTGAGCCCTGCGGCAACTGTGATATCTGCCTCAATCCGCCCCGGCAGATCGAGGTAACCGAGGAGGCACGCAAGGCCCTGTCCTGCGTCTACCGGGTCGGGCAGCGGTTCGGCATGGGCTACATCATCGAAGTATTACGCGGTTCAAAAAACCAGCGCTTGCTTAAGCTGGGCCACGACCGCCTTTCCACCTATGGTATCGGCGCCGACCAGCCCCGTGATTTCTGGTCCGCCCTGTTACGCCATCTTATTAATCAAGGCTTTCTCTGCCAGGATATTGCCAACTATTCAATTCTTACCCTGACCAGGGAGGCCGGGCCGTTACTTAAGGGGGAACAGACCCTGACGATGCCCAAACCCAGGATCAGGACCACGGCCAAAAAAGCAAAGGCCAAAGCCAAAGCCGTTGGTGACCTTCACTACGACCAGGACCTTTTTGCGAAACTGCGAGAATTACGCAAGCAAATCGCCGCAGAGCAAGGGGTACCCCCCTTTGTCATTTTCAGTGACGCCAGCCTGGCGGAAATGGCCGCCGTCCGCCCCCAGAACGAGGGAGCCATGCTGGCCATAACCGGCGTAGGAAAACACAAACTGGAACATTACGGGCCAAGCTTTCTTAAAATACTGCAGATGCCAAGGGGTGGGGCAAGACAGAACTGAGGACTTTAAGAAAAGTTACCAGAATATTTAAAACAGGAAGCCCGCAGCCTTGAAAGGGCCAGGGAGAGAAGGGAAGGGTGAGGCACTGCCATTATCTCGGGACTATCCTCCTTAAGCGCTCCCCTGCAGCCCCCCACGCAGCCGGCAATTCAGGCAAAACATCTCAACTGTTCCAGCTCTGAAAGCCATCAAGCAAATCGCAAGATCAGCAGACCGGCAGGCAGAATCATCCCGGCAAACTCTGGAACCATGCCCTGGGCAACGGAGGCGCAGATCACCTCAATGGCAAAGTTGATCACGTCCGGGCCATCGAACCGGCTTTGATTGAATTCAAAAAATTTAAAGGGGTGCTGTTAAATTTACTGCATTTTTAAAGAAGGGGCGGGCCGTTGACGATCATCTCGGCAATGGTCATCTTGATCCGGGGCCTGGTCTGGTGGGTTGACTCTATAAGCTGGCGCTCCAGATCGGCCAGCTCCTGATACAACTCGGTCCGATCGACTTCCGGGACCTTTTCTCGGCCAACGGTCAATTCCTGACAGCGGAAACAGCCTGGAAACTGCAGGGCTTGACCATCTGGCCTGGTGATTTTGGCCGGCACCCCATGCATCCGACAGATCATCAATCGATGCTGATAAAGACCGCAAAGACCGTCATCATTCAGGGGGCACATGATCTGGGGCCGCTCACCCTTCGCCATACTGCCGGTGGCATCACTCAGATATCTCTTGGCCCGGGCCTTGATCTTGTGCAGAGCTTCAGGAGTCAGCTCCTGCAAGCCCTGCCAGAGATAGGCCCATTCGATCAGGGTGTGATGCAGAAATAAACTGTCGCAACAGTTATCAGGACAGCCCTCACAGGTAAAAGCCAATTCACCGGCCACGAGGTCATAGGCCCCGGCCATTCTGGTATACAGATCTGCCAGCCGCGCCGCAAGTTCTGGAGAAATAATATTTTCGTTCATCAGCATCTTTTATGTTAGATTTACCTGAGCTTTAAAAGCCCCTGAATTTTCACCCGATAATGCCTGACAAACTTGTAATAAGCAGGCGGATGGCTAAGCAAGAATCTAGATATACCGGTAGCAAACGGAGTAAGACTCCGAGAAGTAGTGTATTTTAAAGAGTGAAGCCATACATTTTGGTATGCTGAATGAACTGGTAAGCTCTGACTCAGAAAATACGCTACGACGCCGTAGATCAGAATTGTTGCGTCACTATCATACCTGATCATCAATTAAAAACCAATAAGGGTAGAAGATGACAAATAAAAAGCTGGCCTGTTTCAAGGCCTACGACATTCGGGGCAGATTGCCGGATGAACTGAACGAAGAGCTGGCCGAACGGATCGGCCGGGCCTGTGGCGAATTTATAAGCCCACGGAAAATGGTGGTCGGTCATGACATCCGTCTTTCCAGCCCGACCCTGGCCGCAGCCGTGAGCAAGGGCTTACTCGAATCAGGGGCCGATGTGATCGATATCGGCCTGTGCGGCACCGAAGAAGTCTACTTTGCCACCAGCCACCTCAAGGCCGATGGCGGCATCATGGTCACCGCCAGCCATAATCCTGCCGATTATAACGGCATGAAACTGGTCAGGGCCGAATCCCGGCCGATCAGCAGCGACACCGGCTTGAACGAAATCGAGGAACTGGCGGCAACCGGGAACTTCAAGACATCTGTCAAAACAGGGGCCTTGCAACACTACGACAATCGGCCCGCCTTTGTCAAACACCTGCTCAGCTACATCAAGACCGCTTCCCTGAAACCACTGAAAATCGTGGTTAATGGCGGTAATGGCTGCGCCGGACCGATGCTAGACGCCCTGGCTGAGCATCTGCCCTTCGATCTGGTCCGGGTCCACCATCAACCGGACGGCACCTTCCCCAACGGCATCCCCAACCTCCTGCTGCCCGACAACCGGGCAGCTACCGCCCTGGCAGTCCGCGAAAACCACGCTGATCTGGGCATTGCCTGGGACGGAGACTTTGACCGCTGCTTTATGTTTGATGAGAATGGTCGTTTTATCGAAGGTTATTACATGGTCGGCCTGCTGGCCAAAGCGATTCTCGCCAATAATCCCGGCCGGAAAATCATCCACGACCCCCGCCTGGTCTGGAATACCGAGAAAATCGTTAGCGAAGCCGGCGGCACCCCGGTCATGAGTGTGACCGGTCACGCCTTCATCAAAGAACGCATGCGCGAGGAAAATGCCATCTACGGCGGTGAGATGAGTGCCCACCATTATTTCCGGGATTTTTCCTACTGCGATTCCGGAATGATCCCCTGGCTGCTGGTAACCGAAATTATCTCCAAAACAGGGGCGAAACTATCGGAACTGGTCGATAGTATGATCGATGATTTCCCGGTCAGCGGCGAGATCAATAGCCGGGTAGAAGACCCGGACCTGATTATCAAAAAGATTGAAGAACTCTGTGCCAAAGAAGAAGGAACGAGTGATTACACCGACGGCTTCAGCTTCGCAACCAGCGCCTACCGGCTCAACATCCGCAAATCAAATACCGAACCCCTGCTGCGGCTCAATGTCGAAACCCGTGGCGACAAGGAACTGCTGGAACAGAAGACCTCTGAATTATTGGCATTGATCAGATAGAATGTCAAAAATAATGCCAGGCAACCCTGGAAAAACATCAGCGCTTTGCAAAGCAATCCTGGCGAGCATTATGGCTGTTTGCCTGCTCTTGCACGCAGACCCGGCCCGGGGAGGAGATCAAGATGAACTGCAGAGTAGCCCGGTAGAAACAAAATCGTTTTTGAGCTTCGTAGACAGATACCATTCTTATCTGCTGGGCAGGGTCAACCAACCGGCAGTCTGGTTCGACAATTTTTTCGGCGACCCCATAACCGATGATGAAGAGTTGCCGACATCTTTTGTCAGATTACGCGTCACCGCCCGTTACACGGAAGGAGAGGGCTTCAAATTCCCAATCAGGCTCCGGGCCAACATCAAGCTGCCCCGGGCAAGCCGTAAACTGCGGCTAATCGTGGTCGGTGAAAATGAAGACGAGTTACTAACAGCACAACCCGAGGATGACCCGGCCAGGGTAACCGGAGAGGAAATAGATGCAGAACGAAGCAGCGTCGGCCTCAGGTATACTCTCTATAAAACGATTCGCGACAGACTTCATTTCGGTGGTGGTATCAGAAACCTCTCGCCTTTTGAGTATTATAGCCGGATTAGCTACCGGCGCCTGCTCCATATCGGCGGGGCCAATGTGATCAGATTCAAGCAAATCGGTTTCTGGGACTCCGTTAACGATTTAGGGGAAACCAGTCGACTTGATCTGGAAAGGGCCCTTGCCCATGAAATTACCGGGCGCCTCAGCCTGATAGGGACCTACTATGATTATGAGCCCAACTCGGAAACAAACAATGGCTTGAACTGGGGTGTGGAGACCAGCTTTTTTAAGCATTTAACAACTAAGACCGCCGCTTCTTTCGATTTGGGCGCTTATGGGGTTACCAGACCTGGTACCAGAGCAACACGCTACAGAATAGCCAGCCGCATCAGAACAAATATCTTTCGTCCCTGGCTTTTTTTCGAAATCGAGCCGGAAGTGACCTTCCTCACACCTGAAACAGGCAGCAGGAACACGGTGGGGGCGATAATGGTAATGATGGAAATTCAGTTCGCCGCCAGCTGAGCCCCTACCCCCTGTAAAATAGCCGGCTCAGCTGCTTGGTAGTCCCTGGCAACTTCGACCTGTCAGTTGCTCATTCAGCCAAACAAAATATTGTCTGCCCACCACCCGCGCCAACTATCCCCTCATCCACCTTTTACCAAAATACCAGGCCTATCAGTCATAAACCCTGAGAACCTACAGATACCCTTGACTATACAAGCTTTTTCGTCTATAAGAGTTGCTTCTTAAACTATAAAAATTTTTAAATATTTTTATATACTTGCAGAGGCACAGCATCAAAATTTGCCGATGCCATCATCTCGAACATGTAACAGACAAGGGAGTCAAGCTCTGCGGGACGATCTGACAAGCTTTCAGGTCGACCGTACCGCTCATTAAATATGGTAATCAGATTAGTCAACTTCATCCGCAAACGCCTGAAAAAGCATACTGCCTCCAAAAGTGCTCTGCCCGACCAGCAACTTGCCTCCGCCAACGAGCAACCACGGCCAAAAAGGAAACGGCGGCGACCCAAGAAGAAACCTGCGGCCCCAGGCCAAGTTGCAAAGGCTACTCCTCAAACCCGACCGGCCGACTGGGATCAGTCCAGCTTCAAAGTCACCCCGGAGGAGGGCAAAAGCCGCTTCCACGATTTTGCTCTGCCGGCTGAGATCATGCACGCCATCAGCGATCTCGACTTTAAATACTGCACTCCGATCCAGGCCGAATCCCTGCCGCACACCATGCAGGGCTCTGATATCATCGGCAAGGCCCAGACCGGCACCGGCAAGACCGCAGCCTTCCTGGTCACTATCCTGACCGATATCCTCGTTAAAGATAAAACCGAACGCCCCCACGGCACCCCCCACAGCCTGATTATTGCCCCGACCCGGGAATTAGTTATGCAGATCGCCAAAGACGCCGAGAGCCTGGCTAAATATACCGATATCAACGTGGTTTCAGTTTTCGGCGGGGTCGATTACCAGAAACAGCAGAATAAACTTATCGGTAAAAAGGTCGGTCTGGTTGTTGCCACCCCCGGCCGCCTCCTCGACTTTAACTACAAAAGGGTTATCGACCTGTCCAAGGTAAAAATCATGGTCATCGACGAGGCTGATCGGATGCTCGACATGGGCTTTATCCCGGATGTCCGCAAAATAGTGCACGCCACCCCGAACAAGGACCGACGCCAGACCCTGTTCTACAGTGCGACTATCACCGCGGAAGTAAATCATCTGGCTGCCCAATGGACCAAAAAGCCGGTTACCATCGAGATCGAAGCGGAGCAGGTAGCGGTAGACACCGTCGAACAGATTGTCTACCTGACCACCGCCAAAGATAAATACAATCTGCTCTATAACACCATCATCAACAGCAAGCTGGAACGAGTGATTGTTTTCGCTAACCGCCGCGATGAAACCCGCCGACTCACCGAGCGCTTGAAGAGAAATAACATTTCCTGTGCAATGCTTTCCGGAGAAGTTCCTCAAAATAAAAGAACCAAAACCCTGGAGGATTTTCGCAACGGCAAGATCCGGGTGCTGGTCGCCACCGATGTGGCCGGTCGAGGCATCCATATAGATGGCGTCAGCCACGTTATCAACTACACCCTGCCTTACGAATCTGAAGATTATGTCCATCGCATCGGCCGGACCGGCCGGGCCGGCGCTTCCGGCATCTCGATCAGCTTTGCCTGCGAAGAGGGTTCTTTCTATATTCCCGAAATTGAAGCCTTTATCGGCGCCAAACTGCCCTGTACCACCCCGGAACCGGAGTTGTTAAAGCCGGCGCCCAAAGGAACTATCAAACCGGAAAAAAGGGTTTACCAACAGAAAAAACCCAGCCGCAACAGAAGCAGTCACCCCCCGCAACGGCGCCGCTAGAACAGGCATAACGAGCGGTCGCCGACCGCACCGACCCACAAAACAAATTCACCCCTGCAGATTACGGTACCGTTTTGCCCCCGGCAAACCGGGACCGTAACCCTGCTGCCAACTTCCCGCTTAAAACCCACCTGCTAGCCAGAAAAAAGTCCACCTACCCAGGGAAATATCATGTATTATTAGATGATATTTTTTGTTAGTAGCAAAGCCAGCGGAGCATTAATGTTTCCATGAAAAAAATTGGCCGAGAGATAATCAGCTCATTAATGGAACTGCTGTTTCCGGCAAGCTGTCTGGCCTGCGGTCAACCACCGGAGCAATTCAGTGAAATCATGTTATGCCGAAGCTGCCGGGCTGCAGTTAAGTTGCTTAGCGGGCCACTTTGTCCGTGTTGTGGCAAATCTTTTCATAAAAACACCGGCGCCGATCATCTCTGTGGACTCTGCTTGACAGGTCATTACCATTTTGACATGGCCCGGGCTCTGGTCAAGTACAGCCCGCCAATCACTACGATCATCTCCCGCTTCAAATACCACGGCCAAACCACCAGCCTGAAAAGTTTTCAGGCAATCCAGCAACAACTTCCTGGTCTGACCGAACTAAAACAACCGGATCTGATCATCCCGGTGCCGCTTCACTTTAAACGGTTACAGAAAAGGGGCTTCAACCAGGCCTTGCTGCTGGCCCGTGCCTTTTACCCGGACCAGTGCCAGTTGATAGATTTTAAGGTTCTGGAAAGACATCGATATACCGAACCCCAGACTGGCCTGAGCGGTAAAATCAGGAGACAGAATTTGAAAAACGCTTTCCAGGTGAAAGATCAGGAAATAGTGGCAGAAAAAAGAGTACTGCTGATTGATGACGTTTTCACCACCGGCACGACGGTTAATGAATGCGCCAAGGTCTTAAAAAGGGCAGGGGCCAGAGAAGTCCTGGTTTTGACCATGGCCAGGGTAGACTGAAAAAACTATGAACAGTAACGCGCTTTTACTAATGACCTGATGCAATCGAGTCAGGCAGGTCTGAATACAAGGAATCCAGCCATTCAGCTATATGAACGTATGTTGAATGGCTGGTGACGCCGCCGTTTAGCCTGTTCGGCTCGATTAACCACTAACAACCAGGATCAACAGGCGAACCTTCTCCAGAAACAAGGAGCGGCCAACAACAAAAAGGACCATCGACAGGAGCGCTGCAGCTGGCACGGTAATAATCCAGGAGGTAAAGATCTTCCTGGCAACCTGTCTATTAATACCACTAAGACCACGGGCCAGACCGATACCCATAATCGCTCCGACCAGGGTGTGGGTTGTCGAGACCGGCAAACTCATTCTGGTACAGACCAGGACGGTGGCAGTGGCAGCCACATCTGCCGCTACTCCGCGAGAGGGGGTGATCTCGGTGATCTTGGTGCCGACTGTCTGCATCACCCGGTGACCGTAGGTAGCCAGCCCCAGAACAATGCCGGCACCACCCAGGGCCAGGATCCAGAACGGTACGCCGACTTTCATTTCAATGGTACCATGCTGGAGAATATGGACCACGGCGGCCAGCGGCCCGACCGAGTTTGCCACATCATTAGCGCCATGGGCAAAGGCCACCGAACAGGAACTGATGATAACCAGTGGGGTAAAGACCCTTTCAACCTCTTCAAGTTGATCGGAAATAGATAGTGAGTCCTTGCCCTGCAAAGTCCTTTTCACCCATAACTTTGAAATGACCGCGAAAATAATGCTCATCCCCAAAGCAAAGATCAAGGTCACATTATCGGTGAGCCATTCAATATCACCGGTAACATGCTTAAGACCTTTATAAACCGTGGCCAGAATAACCGTGGCACTGACAATAAAAACAATGATCGGCACAAAGGTCACCGCGGCTTTAACCGGACGCTCCTGGCCGAGAATAAACTTGGTTATGAATTTGAAAAAGATGTAGCCGAGAATACCACCGGCCACCGGTGAAATAAACCAGCTGGCCACGATCTGACCCATTTTAACCCAGTTGACCGAATCAATTCCGGCCGCAACTATACCGAACCCGGCCACCGCGCCGACTATGGAGTGGGTGGTGGAAACCGGCATACCGGTGGCAGAAGAAAAATGCAGCCAGAAAGCGGCAGACAACAGGGCGGCGGTCATGCCCACCACAATGATGGCGGCGGCTTCGCCCTGCATGAGCCCAGGCATTTTTGCTATAACCGCAGGATCGACTATCCCTTTCCGGACCGTATTGGTAACGTGGGAGCCAACCAGCACCGCCCCGGCAAACTCACAGATCCCAGCCAGGATAACGGCATGTTTTACCGACAGTGCCCTGGAGCCAACCGCATCGGCCATCGAGTTGGCCACATCATTGGCCCCGATATTCCACGCCATATAGAGGCCGAGAAGGGCCGCAACAGAGATAACCGCTAAGTCCATATTATTATTCCCAGGCTTGTTTTAGAAATCTTGGCCAGTTTTACTTGACGATCATCATTCTGAGCATGTCACCGGCATTTTCCGCCTCGTTGGCGATAGAACCGAGGGCCAGCAGGATCTTCTCATGAAAAATAATGGTGGTAGGATCGATCTCGCCTTCCAGGCTGTAAAGCTTTTTAGAGAGGCTGCGGGCCATCCGATCGGCCTTCCATTCCTCCTCACCAAGACTATCGATAAGATCCAGGACCACCTGGGCCTCGGCTCCGCCGAAAGAAACCTCGGCCAGATTATTAAGTTCAACCGCGGCGCTTAACAGAGAGCCGGTTACCTGAAAAATCTGATCGACAAATCCGAAAAAATCATCGATCAGATCATGATGAATTACAGTATTACGAATGGTCAGAATAACCGCTAAATCCTCAACCCGATCAGCGATCTTATCCTGACAACGCAGGAAACTGTCCAGCTCTGATTTATCAACCGGTAAAAAGAATCGGCGGGGCAGGCGGGAGCGGATCTCCTGTTTGAGCAGGTCGGCCTCATATTCCAGTTTAGAAACCTTGTCCTGAAGATTATGAATCTCCAGATAGTTTTCATGGGCCAGGGCCTCCATCAGGGGCCTGACCACCTCCACACACTCGTGAACCTTTTTGGTGTGCTCGACAAGCGGCCCAAAAGGTGAACCACTGAATATATCATGGATAATGCTCATTTTTTCCTCCCGCTTTAATAGGGATGGTAACTGAAGATTCTGCACCTGCAGATATCTCGTTTTACTGCTGCAATGGCGTTGATTCGCTTTCGCGAACTTACCCCATGTAATATGACAAAGCAACCGTCATTTATTCGCTGATCCGACCCGAGCCGGGCCAGGAAAATCATTTATAACTTGAGCTAACTCATCAAGATCAACAATCGGTTTCTCACAGCTGTAATCGCGACATAAATAGACCGTGGTCTTACCATCGACCATCTTTTGAAACTTTGTATAGCCGGCTATTTTTTCGATCTTCAAGCCCGCCCGACCGGGCCGGTTCAAAACAACAACCTTATTGGGCGCAAAGCTGCGATTGATCAATTTCAGCACGGCCAGGCTTGCCGCAGAATCAGGCTTACCGGCAATAACAATCTCGCCGGCCGGGCCGAGCAGATAATCAACAGCAGTAAGGAACATTGCATAGCCCGGCGGGTATTCTCCGGCCTCAACCATGATCTTGCCGCTCATTTTATCGGCCATCTCCCGCAATTTTGTTTGACCGGTAATTTTGGAGAGCTTCAGCATATTGAGCAGGGCCACCGAATTGCCCGCTGGAATGGCGCCATCATAAAAATCCCTGATCGCACCAAGCAGCACTTCATTACCGCTGCCGGAAAAATTAAAAACTTGATGCTCGGCGTCCCAGAAAAGATCGGCCATATCATCGGTTAACTCGCTGGCAAGAAGCAGGTAATCATCATTAAAGTCTGCTTCGTAAAGGTTCATGAGCCCGTAGACCAGAAAGGCGTAGTCATCCAGATAAGCAGGCAGAGCCGCCTCACCGTCCCGGTATCTTCGCAACAGGCGCCCCTGGTCGTCCCGAAGTTCTTTTATAACGAAATCAGCCGCCTTTTCGGCTGCCGCCAGATATGAGGCGTCACCAAGAACCCTGCTACCCATGGCCAGAGCCGCGATCATTAAACCATTCCAGGAGGTAAGGATCTTATCGTCCTTGAAAGGATGGATCCGCTCAGCCCGCTTGGCGAAAAGCAGCTGCCGCGCTTTGGCCAAAGAATCTGGAAAACCGGCTTCCTGCAGATGGAGGATATTTAGGCCGGTCTGGCTGCCAGTTACCTCATCGTGATAGTTGCCAGCCTTTTTAACCCCGAACACCTGGTTAAATTCGGCCCCAGCCGCCGCCCCCAGCAGGCTGATTATCTCCGCAGCCGACCAGAGGTAAAACTTACCCTCAACCCCTTCCGAGTCAGCGTCCTCGGCCGAGTAGAAAGCACCGCCCGGGGCAGTCATGTCCCGCAGGACATAGCTGAAAATTTCCCGGGCGGTGTCTGCGAAAAAAACTTCCCCGGTGGCCTGGTAGGTTTCCAGATAGGCAATGGCCAGCAAGGCCTGGTCATAAAGCATCTTTTCAAAATGGGGGACCAGGAATTCGCGATCGGTCGAGTAGCGATGAAATCCGCCGCCGAGCTGATCGTAGATACCGCCCCTCCTCAGGGCGATCAGGGTTTTTTTGACCATCGCCAGAGCATTTTCCTCGCCGGTTCTTTGCCAGTAGCGCAACAGAAACATCAACTGGTGGGGGCTTGGAAACTTAGGGGCCTTGCCAAAGCCGCCATATTCGGAGTCGTAGGTCTTGGTGAATTGTTGATAGGCTTTGGCCAGGATCGACTCATCGAGCCTGGCTGGAGCTTTTTTAGCGGCTGTTTGATTAATGAGGCCGGTGATCTTTTCCGCAGAACCAAGCAAGCGATCCCGGTCTTTTTGCCAAAGTTCAATGGTGCTCCCGAGAATATCTAGCAAACCGGGCCGACCATAGCCGGACTCCAGCGGGAAATAAGTGCCGGCGAAAAATGGTTTACGGTCGGCAGTCATAAATACGGTCAGGGGCCAACCGCCTCTGCCGCCGATAATCTGGGCGACCTTCATATAGATACTGTCAATATCGGGCCGCTCCTCGCGATCGACCTTGATCGAGATGAAATCACGGTTAAGAATTTCGGCAACCCGCAGGCTTACAAAAGACTCATGGGCCATCACATGGCACCAGTGGCAGGTCGAATAACCAATCGACAGAAATATCGGTTTATTCTCCCGCCGGGCCCGGGCAAAGGCCTCTTCACCCCACGGATACCAATCTACCGGGTTGTCGGCATGCTGGAGGAGATAGGGGCTCTTCTCAAAAATGAGGCGATTATATTTTTCCCCGCCGTCAGGGGGAATCCTGCCAAGATCTATTTTGCTGATATCCATGCCACTCACCGGTCCGGCTGTGACGATCTGCCCGACCACCAGCAGACCTGTCAAAAGTTTTTTGAATGATAAAAATCCCTTATTAGCCTTAATGCCCATCCTAACCAGAATATTTTATGGGTATTTTTGCAAAATGGCTGGAGATGTCTCTTGATGATAGCGCTGGCAAATTCCAGCTCACCGCTATATCCCATAGATATCTTATAACCTTGCCAGCAGAACAAACCAGCATTACATTAATTGTATCTTAAAATTTAAGTCTACGTCGTCGTAACCCATTTTACTAACCATCCTCAAACTTTTGCGAGAATATCAATGATTGAAATATTCAAAATATCCCTTTCCATGATTATCGCCGGAGTCAGCCTGGCTGTGATAATCAAGAAAAAAGAGTCCGAGTGCCCGGCCTGACTGCCTCTCTATGGTTCTCTGGGTGCGGGTCTCGTATCCTACGTACTTCTTTCCAAATTTTTTTAATTCCACCCTTTTGAGTTAGCAAAAATGAAAATAAACAACATCGCCTACCGGACCATCTGGCCGGATCCCGATAACCGCCAGACCATCAAGATAATCGACCAGCGCCATCTGCCCCATAAGCTGGTTATTGAAGACCTGAACAATGTTAATGATTTTGCCGCGGCAATCGCTGAAATGCATGTGCGAGGGGCTGGCCTGATCGGAGCCACGGCCGGTTTCGGTATGTACAGCGCCATTCTGGCCGCCGATAATGATAATGTTGACGTGGTTCTCAAAGAGGCGGCCGAAAAACTGATCGCCACCAGACCAACCGCCACCAACCTGTCCTGGGCCGTGGCCCGGCAACTGGCAGCGGTTAAAACCGGTCACGATCTTGCTGAAATGACCAGCATCATGTTCGACACCGCCTGTCAGATCGCCGATGAAGACGCCGATTATTGCCGGCGTCTCGGCGAACACGGTCTGGAGGTAATCAGGAAGCTGAGCGAGCAAAAAAACGGCGAACCGGTCAATATTCTCACCCACTGTAATGCCGGCTGGTTGGCCTTCGTCGATTACGGCTCAGCCACCGCCCCGATTTATGCCGCCCACCGCGAGGGGATAAAGGTCCATGTCTGGGTTGATGAGACCAGACCATGGCTCCAGGGCGCCAAACTTACTGCCTGGGAATTAAATGAAGAAGGCGTGCCCCATACCCTGGTCGCCGACAATACCGGCGGTCATCTCATGCAACACGGTCTGGTCGATATGGTCATCGTCGGCACTGATCGAACTACCTACACCGGCGATGTGGCCAACAAGATCGGCACCTATCTCAAGGCCCTGGCCGCCAAAGATAATGATGTGCCCTTTTATGTGGCCCTGCCATCCTCAACCTTCGACTGGCAGATCAGGGACGGGGTAAAAGAGATTCCGATTGAAGAACGGTCCGGCGACGAAATCAAATACGTCAGCGGCATTACCGAATCAGACCTGATTGAAACAGTCAGAATAGCCCCAGAGACCACCGCTACCGCCAACTATGCTTTTGATGTAACCCCGGCCCGCCTGGTTACCGGGCTTATCACTGAACGGGGGGTCTGCGCGGCCAATGAAGAAGAGGTGCTGAAGCTTTACCCGGAAAAAAAGCCCTCCTGAAATTACATGGTCCTGTCTGAAAAGGCTAATCCTTGTGCCTCTTCAAAAAAGCATGATTTAAGTGTGTAAGGAACTTATAATCTGACGTACTTCCTGATGGTTACTCCATTATTTGCAACTGCCCATCCTCTAGAAACTTCCTCTTGTTTTCATCCATGAATCGGATAAGATCCTGATCAGTTAATTCATTCGCCACATAGAATGATATGTGGAAAACATTTTCCAGTTTTGGCCTTTAATATCAGAATAAGTGGAAAATTATTCCATATATAAGGCAATATGATGGAAAGTTTCCATATATCACCACTGTTAGGGCCTCGGCCATGAGAATTGAAATGGAGTCATTATGGAAATAAAAATAAAAGAACTGGAAACAAATAAATTCGAAGACAATTTTGCTGGTGTAGTTATTTTGCCTCATAACTATTTAACTGATGGCGAATACGAATATCATTCCACAACACTGTCCTTTTACAAGTACTCACAAAACAAGCTAAAACTCGATTATTTCACAGAGCCAGAACTACTAGTAGAGCAAAGATCTGGCGAATGGTTTGGTCCAGTTCTACTTTTCACATCTATGGCCTTGAGCGAAAACCCAGAATTGGTATCCATTACATGTGGTGTTCTTGCAAACTATGTAACTGACTTCTTCAAAGGGCAAAAAAAACCAACTATTCGATTGAAGATATTGCACAAAGAAACAAAGACATCAAAGTTGACAGAAATTAATTTTGAGGGAGATCTTGATGGGTTGGATAAGTTGGAGGAATCCATATTGAAAGTTGCTAGCAAGGGCTCAGAAGATGAGTAGCAAGAAAGTCTCATTTGAGCAAATCCATAAGGATTATTGTGAGTTTATTGATTCTTGTGGGAAGTTTAATTTTTATACTAGGTCTAAAAAAATCCAGCATGAGAAAGTTGTTGAGTGTGAAAGATATATTCAAGTAATTAAGTCATACAAACAGCAAGCTGCGGCAGATGGAGCTGAAGAGTCAGCTAACCAGCTTTTTCACATGCAGTGCATGATCAACGCTACAAGATCATCGTTACTAATGTGGATTGAGCTTAAAGAAAATAACTTCAACAAATCATGGTCTCACCTCGTTGATGCCCA
>DAOVJK010000281.1 GCA_030673265.1 Pseudomonadota bacterium
ATATATCGGCTGGCCCGCAGGGTGAGTAGTTTCGAAGTCTGCGCTATCTGAAAAACAAACCATGTATTTCATTTGGTACAAACTGTGACCTTGATATTCCACAACAAACCAAAGGTTTAACACACAAGTACAATCCGTTAAAATGACTTCTCAAAAATACTCATGAAATATGCGGGCTAGGCTGATTCTGTCTAGCTAAAATGACAAGTTATTATTCGTTTCATTACCGGCCTTAATTTGTTTCCCTACCATTACTCGTCCAGACCGCTGGTACCTTGCGAAAACCCAAACTTCCTTTGCCATAGATACGACAAAACAAGGTCTTAACATTCTCAATTCTCAAATTGCTTGACAATATGTTGGCTCCAACTATATTCAAACTCTGACGAATTATTACAAATTACCCGGGCCACTGGGGCCCGTTAGTACCAGTCGGGGAGGGAGATATCTGAATGGATACCGCTGTTGCCATTACCATCGTCATGCTGGTAAACCTGGTCCTTGGATTGTTGGCTGGTTTTATCATGCACAGGTCAGATTTCTGCATAGCCGGCATGTTCAGAAACTTCTTCTTCTTCAGACACACCTATATGCTAAAGGTCCTGCTGCTGCTCGTCGTCACCAGTATGCTCATTTTTGAACTGGCCAGACGCACAGACCTACTGGCAATATATCCCTTCCCGGTTTTGGGCTCCCCATCCCTTGCCAACCTGATCGGCGGTTTTCTTTTCGGGACCGGCATGGTCCTGGCTGGCGGCTGCGTGGTCGGCACCCTGTATAAAATGGGGGCCGGCAGCGTCCTGAGCGGGGTGGCCTTTCTGGGCCTTATCGTCGGCAGCGGTCTCTATGCCGAATTCCATCCGCTCTGGAAAAACTTTATGATAAAAACCTCATTTTTCCAGGGCCAGGTGACCTTATCCCAGATATTGGGCTTGGATCCCGGCTTGCTGGTCGCTACGGTAGCAGCAGTGGCTGCCTGCTTTTTTTATCGATGGCATAAAAAGGGGGGCTGGCAAAGGCCTTCCGTTGTAGCCGGTTATCTCCAGCCGTGGCGGGCAGCCATCTATCTTGCCATTCTGGGCGGACTTTCCTATATCCTTATCGGCATGCCTTTTGGCATATCCACCGCCTATGCCAAGGTTGCCGCCTACCTTGAAAACCTGTTCTTCAAAGACCACGTTGCTTCACTGGCCTTCTTTAACGGCATTCCGCTCAAATATACAGTCCCCCTTACCGGGACCTACCTTGAAGGCGGGGCCGGTCCCAGGTTTGATGCCATCGCCGCCATCCAGTTCCCGCTGATCTTCGGCATCATCAGCGGTTCGGCCCTATCGGCCATATTATTGCGGGAATTCAAATTGTATTTCAAGGTCCCCTTGAAGCAATATCTTTCCGCCTTGGCGGGCGGGATCATCCTGGCCCTGGCCGCACGGATGGCACCTTCCTGCAATGTCTGGCACCTGATGGGAGGTTTGCCTATCCTGGCCGCGCAAAGCATCCTTTTTCTAATCGGCTTAATACCTGGCGCCTGGCTGGGCAGCCTCATTCTTTCCAGAGTTGTCTTGAACGAACCCCTTAGATGTCAGGAAATGAAGCATGAATGATAAAAAAACGCCGGAGAATATCGAGTTCGACATCCGTGGCCAGATATGTCCATCTTCATTATTGACCACCCTGAAGGAATTGAACAGCCTCAAACAGGAAATCAAGTCCGGCCAGGTAATCATCACCGTCAAAACCGATAATCGGGACGCCACCGTCACCATCCCTGAAACCGCAACCAACATGGGCTATGAAGTGAATATTAACAAAAAAGATGACTATTATATAATCACCATCCAAAAGTCCGATAAAATATCGCCTTAACAACGACTTGACCTTGAATAACCACCAGCCAAAAAAATCTGGACAATATGACTGAGTCAACAGACCACGAATCTCCTGCTGAAACCATTGAACGTTTAAGCAGGGAAAATGAGGAACTTAGGACCCGCGAACAGGCGGCTTTCGATTATATCCGCCAGAAGGTAAATCAACTTCTGGTGGTCACCGGCACCGTGCCGTTAAAGCCCGAAGAATTGGATAACGACACCCTTCTGCATCTTGACCCTATTGGCATCATCAGCGACTCCTTTGCCCAGATCCTTGAGCACATGCAGGAGACCAATATTGAGTTAGCCGTGGCCCGGGACGAAATACAGGCTATCTTCGATTCGGTCGGCGGTGGCCTGCTGGTACTCGACCCGGATATGAAGATCACGTCCTATAATATGAAGATGAAGGAGATTTTCACGGACACGGACCGGGAGGTTATCGGCCAGTCCTGTCATAGCTTATTATGCGGGAACCCTGAAATTTCCCCCAAGATCTGTGTTATCAAAGAAATCTTCTCCACCATGAAGTCGGCGAGGAAAACCTGGAACCACGAGGGCCACAATTACGAGGTAGTGGCCACCCCGCTCTTTGACGACAAAGGTGAGTTATCCACGATCGTTGTCCTCTATATGGATATCACCAGAAGTGTCCAGGCCGAAAACGCCCTCCAACAGAACGAGGAGAAATACCGTAAACTCGTTACGGCCGCCAACGACGCCATTTTCCTGATAGACACAGAGACCGGCCTTATCCTTGAGGTCAACAAAAAAGGTGAGGAGCTTCTGGGCTGGCCTGCCGAGGATATTATCGGCAGGCACCACTCCCAGTTGCATTCAGCCGAGCAAAATCTATTCGAAGGAAAAGACTTCGCTGACAATCAAAAAGACGGCACCGTCTCCGCAGTAAACATGACGATCTGTCACAAAGATGGCCATACAATTCCAGTGGAAATCAGTTCCAGCCTGATTGAACTGGACAATAAAAAAGTTATGATCAGCATCTTCAGGGACATAACCGAGCGGAAAAAGATGGAAGAAGAGTTACAGAAAGCTCAAAAACTCGAATCCATCGGCATCCTGGCCGGCGGCATCGCCCATGATTTCAATAATCTGCTGACCGCCTTTATCGGTAATGTCTCTCTTGCCAAGACGCATACCAGCCCCGGCAGCAAAATATATGACCGGTTGACTGCGGCTGAGGATGCCAGCAACAGGGCCCAGGATCTGACCCAACAACTTCTCACCTTTGCCAAGGGCGGTGCGCCGGTAACCAAAACCACTACCATCACCAAAATAATAGAGGAAACAACTGGTTTTTTTCTGCGGGGAGCCAACGTCAACTGTGAATATTCATTCCTGCCCGATCTTCTGCAAGTCGAAGTTGACGAAGGACAATTCAGCCAGGTCATCCATAACCTGATCATCAATGCGGAACAGGCCATGCCGGATGGCGGCACCATCAGGATCAGCGCCGAGAATGTATTGATCAGCAACGGCAATCCGCTACCACTGCCGGCCGGGCAATATGTCAAAATATCTCTGTCAGATAATGGAGCCGGTATTCCGGCAAAGCAACTTAGCAAGATATTTGACCCTTTTTTCTCTACCAAGCAAAAAGGCAGCGGTCTCGGATTGGCAACGACCTATTCCATCATCAAGGGCCATGGCGGCCTCATCACCGTGGAATCAGAACTTGGCAAGGGCACCACCTTCCATATCTACCTGGCCGCCTCCCATCAACAGCCGGAAATTGTCGATGAAACGCCGCAACCACTCACCAAGGGGGCCGGTAGAATACTGATCATGGACGATGAAGACTTTGTCCGGGAAATTGCCACTGAGATGCTTAAGGCACTGGGATTTGCAACAGACTCTGTCTGCGACGGCCAGGAGGCCATCGATCTTTATAAAAAGGCCATGAATACTCCCCAATCGTTTGATGCGGTTATCATGGACCTGACTATACCAGGGGGGATGGGCGGCAAAGAAGCGATTGCCAAACTCCTGGAAATTGATCCCCAGGCAAAAGTTGTGGTATCAAGCGGTTATGCCCATGATCCGATCATGGCAAATTTCGGTGCTTATGGTTTCTGTGGGGTAGTTCCCAAACCTTACCGACTGCAGACCTTAAACGATACCATGCATAAAATTTTGGGGACACAGTGAGAGGCCCAGACCAGGCTTGACTCTTTTGAGGGCAAACATATTGCTTGCCCTCGTTTATTCGTCTTGCATTCCTTTAACCATTAACTAGCCCGCATATTTCACCAGTCGAGATGCCGGAGGACATATCTTCCGGAGCAAA
>DAOVJK010000277.1 GCA_030673265.1 Pseudomonadota bacterium
AAAAGCGATTTAATAAAAAACAGCTTCACTTTATCGGTAAACACGTGCTATGATTTCTAACCTGAATAAAGCCTACAAACCGCAACATCGCACGTAAACTAAACAACCTTTTGCTGTGTTTAAGGCGTTCGTATGAACAAAGTACTTATAGTTGATGACTCACAGGAACTGCTCAGACCCATTGTGGTTGGCCTGCAAAAATACAAAGCAGAGTTCGAAATCCTGACGGCCGCCAATGGCGAAGAGGCGGTGGCTGTCCTGAAAAAGGAGCCGATCTCAACCCTGGTCACTGATCTCTACATGCCGAAAATGGACGGCCTTGAACTTCTGGCCTACATGACCCAGAACCACCCCCGGATCCCATGTGTTGTCATGACGGCATTCGGCAGCGCTGAAATCCAGGCCATTCTTGATCAGCGCGGCATCTTTCACTACCTTGAAAAACCTATCAACCTCAAAGACCTCGGCAACACCATTCTTGACGCCCTGGCCCAGTTCGAACAGGGCAAGTCTCTTGATGGTCTTTCCATTGCCGGGTTCCTGCAACTTATCGAAATGGAGCAGAAAAGCTGTATAATTGAAGCCGCCAATCCCAGAAAAGAATCCGGCCGCTTCTTTTTCGTCAAAGGCAAACTATACAATGCCGAATACAATGATCTGAACGCCGACAAAGCGGCCACCACCATGCTTGGCTGGGCAAACGCCAAGTTCCGAGTTAAAAGCCTCGCCGGAGAGCCGGAAAAAAGAATCGGTTTCGGCCTCAAAACCCTGATCATGGAAAGCGCCAGACTGCAGGACGAGATTGGCCACACCGACACCGCGACCCAAGAGCAGATCGATAGCAAGACCACCACTGCTGATCTCATGTACCAGGCGATTAGACGGGCGGAGGCCAACGAAGACAAAATGGCCCAGCAGATGCTGGCAACTATTTTGAAGCAAAACCCGAGAAATCCCGACGCCTGGCTCTGGTACTCAAGGGTAACGAACAACGTAAAAGCCATTGAGGCCGCCTTGGAAAATGCCACCATCCTGGCTAAAGATAATCCTGAGATTATTGAGGAAGCAAAAAAATTACAGCAGGCCTTTGCCAGCGGCTGTCCGAAAACCGGCGAGATCACCCATTGCCCCTTTTGCTGGACCCCGTACGTCGGCAAGCCCGATGTCTGTCCATACTGCAAGGCATATTTCCTGATCAGCCCGAGCATGCTGAAAGACCAGAAAAAAGGGGTAAACACCGACTTAATAAACAAGGCGATCCACCGGTACACCAGAATCATCCTGGTGGAGAAAAAGCAGCAAGTTCATTTCAACCTGGCTCTTGCCCACCTCAACCGCAATCAATGGGAAGAAGGACTCGACCAGCTCTATAAAACCAAAACAATGGCGCCGGACAACAAATTATACCGGCAGCAGCTGAATCTTCTCCTGGACCATATGGCTAACATCGAATTACCCATGTCAGGCGAAACAGCCAAACCAGCAACGACAAGAACTACCGCCGCGGCAGAAAACCGGCGAAATAAAACCGTGCTGGTTGTCGAGGACAGCGCCACCACCCGCAAGGTTATCACCGTCATCCTCAAACATGAAGGTTTTGACGTTGTCGAGGCAAAGGATGGTATTGAGGCCCTGGCCAGATTCAACGAGATCGTTCCCGATCTGGTCCTGCTGGATATCATCATGCCGGGAATGGATGGTTATCAGGTCTTAGCCACCATGAAGAACAACGCTAATTTCAAAAAGATCCCGGTAATAATGCTGACCGCCAAAGACGGCCTGATCGACAAGGTCAAAGGCAAGATGTCCGGCTGCAGCGAATATCTGACCAAGCCATTTACCCCGGAAGAATTGATGGCGCGGATAAAGAAATATTTAAGGTAACCGAAGTGAACCTTTACTTACGGTAAAGTTTGAGGGCTACGGGCAATAACGTTAAGCCTGATACTTTGCCAGACAGTTTTATCGATCAAAGAAACTATGGGCGACAAGACTAAAATACTGATAGTTGACGACTCCAAATTAATGCGGAAAGCCGTCAGAGATATCTTTGCGAGCCACAGCGACATGGAAGTCGTTGGTGAGGCCGTCAACGGCAATGAAGCCCTGCAACTCATCCCCCAGCTGAGCCCGGATGTAATCGTTCTGGATGTCAATATGCCGGTAATGGACGGGATTACCACCCTGAAACACATGATGATCCAAACCCCGACCCCGACGGTAATGCTGAGTACCCTTACCAAAGACGGCGCCGCCATAACCTTTGACTCACTCAAGTACGGTGCGGTTGACTTCCTGACCAAACCATCCTCTCTTGACGGCGACCTGCAGGAGCAGACCGCGGAAATTGCCGACAAGATCGCCATTGCCGCCGGAGTTGAGCTGGAGGCCATGCAATACATCCGGCCTGGTTCCAAGGATTCTTCTGTTGCCGGGCAGCAGAACCTCGAAATAAAAAATATCGTCGCTATTGGCGCCGCCGAAGGCGGCTACAGCGCCCTTCTCAAATTAATTCCCCAACTCCAGCCTGATGTGCCGGCCGCCTTTATCGTCGTCCTCTATTCGGCTGGCGAACACATCGACGATTTTGTGCGTTATCTGGATCACTGTTCGGCCCTGGCCGTTAAACGGGCAACTGAAGAGGCCCCGCTGGAAAGCGGGGTCTGCTACATCAGCTCCGGAGAAGAGTACGTGACTATCCGCGAGCAAAATGGCAATTTCCTGCTCCATGTCAGCCCCGCCCCCTTCTCAACCAGGCGCGGCTCCATAGACATGCTGATGCTTTCAACCGCCGAAATGGCCGGTAAAAAAGCTGTAGGAATTGTCGTGTCGGGCAGGGGCGCCGACGGGGCCGAAGGACTTTGCGAAATCACCGCCAACGGCGGCACAACCATCGTCCAAAAGCCGCAATCATGTCTCTGCCGGGAGATGGCGGAAAACGCGCTGAAAAGATGCGAGGCAAATATTATCGTTGCCGACACCAAGATAGCTTCAGCGATAAATTTATGTTGTGCTTAATTTTTGTTGTTATTAGGAGAAAAAGCGTTCTATGATCAACGTTACGTCAAAAGAAATACTGAAACAAAGAAACAGGGAGTGTCCCCGTCGGGCATTGGCTAAGGAAAATTTGCATTACATCAACATAAGGAGGGTGAAATGAAAGAGACTACCAGCGGGTCGTGGTTTGTGAACCTCAACCTGAAACCGAAGATGCTCTACGGTATCGGCGCCATCATGGCGATGTTCGTCATTGTTATTGGTATCTACCAGTTCTCATTGTCGACCACGGCAACGGGCTTTAATGAGTTGCTCGATCATGAGCTCGGTATTATGGAACATGCCACCAACATTGATGTGCAGATGCTCCAGGCCCGGCGGAACGAGAAGGACTTCATGCTCCGGAAGGACAAGAAGTATCTGCCGGCCAATGCTAAAAACGTCGAGATGATCATCAGTGAAGCCGGCGACCTGAAAGAGATTGCCAAGATGGCTGGTTACCCGGAGTACATGAAGGCAGCCGACGAGATCATCAAAGACGCCAAGATATACAGCGAAAACTTCCAGGAACTGGCCAAGGCGGAAGAGATCAAGGGTCTCGACCATGAGTCCGGCGCCCAGGGCACCTTCCGGGCATTCGCCGCCAAGCTGATGGACGCCGCCTCCGAGCACGAACTGACCTCCATGACCATCGATATGCTGCAGATGCGGCGCTATGAGAAGGACTATAACCGGACCAAATCCGCCAAGTATAAGAAAAGCTGGCAGAGGGCCATGGCTGATTTCGAGAGGAGACTGAAGCCGGCCAAGATCGATGCGGAGGCAAAGGGCTATATTGAAAAGGGCCTGAGCGCTTACGGGCGCTCGGCCAATCGCTTTATGGGTTCCGGTTCGGACGCTGATTACGAGGCGATTCGTTCTGCCGCCGGTGATATTGAAAAGGCGATCAACGACGTATTGGTTCCTGATATTAGCGCCATGACCCTGATGCTGCGTCGTCATGAGAAAGATTATCTCCTCCGTGGCACCGAAAAATACGCCAAACGGACTTACGCCCAGATCGACCTTATCCGTAATGCCTTTATGGCCCAGAACATTCTCCAGAAACATAAAGACGCGGCTGCCGGAGATATCGATGGCTACCAGAAAGCCTTTGATATTCTGGTCGCCCAGGACAAGATTGTTGCCGAAAACAATGACGCCATGCGTGAAGCT
>DAOVJK010000126.1 GCA_030673265.1 Pseudomonadota bacterium
ATCCTCTGGACGTTATGTAAGCAACGAGAGTGAGATTAAATGAAGATATGGGTAGACGCAGATGCATGCCCCGCAGTGATCAAAGATATTTTATTCAGAGCGGCAGAGCGTACGGGAGTGCCGCTGACGCTGGTCGCCAATCACCCTCTGCGCGTACCGAGGTCGCACGGCATTGACGTTTTACAAGTGGCCTCTGGTGCTGATGTCGCCGACCAGGAGATAGTTAAAAGGCTTAATGCAGGTGATCTTGTGATCACAGCTGATATTCCCTTGGCATCCGAAGTGATTGAAAAAGCAGGGCATGCCCTCAATCCCCGCGGGGAACTATATTCAGCTGATAATATTAGAGGTCGTCTGAATATAAGAGATTTTATGGATACTTTACGAGCCAGCGGAATTGATACCGGTGGGCCGCCACCGCTAAGCCAAAGAGACCGACAATCTTTTGCGAATAACCTGGATACATTACTAACCAGGTATGTAGTGAAAAATACCTGACTGCGGCTGTAGCCCCAATATTTCATGAACAGTTTTTAAAAACCATGCCGCGCATCCGGCCTTGGGATAATAGCGCCAGATTATTCGACTATGCCTCTCCAGGTACGCCCCGCCCTCCTCGCCAACACTCCTCCGGAGATTCTTCCTTTTTGATAGACTGCCGGAATCTTTACAGATAAAGTTAGGGGCAGTTAGCCAAAATCCGGAATCAAGGCCGCTGACAACCAACAATAAGCAAGGATTTGTAATGACAATCATCGCCTGGCTCCCACTTCTTATCTCGGCAGTTTCTTTGCTCATCCTGCTCGTGGTCCTGAAAAAGCTCTTCTCTTTCGATAGCCATAACCTTGAAAAATCGATCAGGGAGGAGTTCCGGACCTACCATGAAGAGGCCGCCAAAGCCACTCGCGAAGAATTCAAAACCAGCCGGGAAGAAGCGGCCCATGCAGCCAGGGAACTCCGCGAAGAAGTTGCCGCCGCCCAAAAGACCTCCAACGAGACGGTGATCCAGACCATCGGCGAGATGCGCAAGTCCCAGAAAGACAGTCTGGAGTCTATTGAACTCCGCATCAAGGAGCTGGTCGATTCCAACCGGGACCGGCTGGACAAACTTCGCAATGTGCTGGATAGCCAGATCAAATCTCTGCAGCAGAGCAACGAAAAGAAACTTGACCAGATGCGGGAAACCGTTGACGAGAAATTACAGACCACCCTTGAGAAAAGGCTCGGGGAATCATTCAAACTGGTCAGTGAACGGCTGGAATCGGTCCAGAAGGGGTTGGGCGAGATGCAGACCCTGGCCACCGGGGGCGGCGATCTAAAGAGAGGGCTGACTAACGTCAAGGCCCGCGGCACATGGGGTGAAGTCCAGCTCGGCGCAATCCTTGAGCAGATCCTCACCCCCGATCAATACGCCAAAAACGTCAAAACCCGCGAAGGATCCCAGGACCATGTCGAATACGCCATCCGCTTGCCTGGCCCCGAGGACAACGTGGATGCTGTGGTCTGGCTGCCGATCGATTCCAAATTCCCCCAGGAAGATTACCTGCGGCTGGTCGCCGCCGCCGACCTCGCCGATCGTGAAGCAATGGACAAGGCCCTGGCGGCCCTGGCCCGCTCGATCCAGAACTCAGCCAAGGAGATCTCCGCAAAGTACCTCGACCCACCGCAAACCACCGACTTTGCCATCATGTTCCTGCCCACCGAGGGGCTTTATGCAGAGGTACTCAGACAACCGGGCCTGATCGAAAAGCTCCAGCAGGATTTCCGGGTGGTGGTCACCGGCCCGACCACTCTTTCAGCAACCCTAAGCAGCCTGCGCATGGGTTTCAGGACTCTGGCCATCGAAAAACGATCAAGTGAAGTCTGGAAAATCCTGGCCGCGGTCAAGACCGAGTTCGGGAAATTCGGTGGAATTCTGGACAAAGTCAAGAAACAACTGGATACGGCCGCAAATACCATCGACCAGACCGGGGTCAGGAGCCGCGCCATGGAACGCAAACTTAAAGAGGTGGAACAGCTACCGGCCGCTGAATCCGAAAAGATCCTGGGTCTTAGCGAAGTTGAGCCTGGCGAACCGGAAGAAGATTAACTAGCCCGCATATTTCACCAGACTACCTGGAGCTCATCTCTCAAGGGCAATCTATGCTGGCATAGCGATATGGGACAACCGATCATCATCACCCCGAACGAGCTGTGTCCAGCACCGGAATCAAGATCTATTTGCACAGAGTAATGATGGCCAGAATGGCGCGACCGGTTGTTTTAGGCCGCGTCAAAAAACCCGGGACCAAATGCCAAGACCGCCGGCAAAGGCGGCATGCTCCAGCAAGCACTCAGCCGCGCAGATCCATCCTGCCGCCATTTTTCCCATTGCTGATGAACAGGCTCTTTTTCTCTTCTGGAGTTTCAGGAACTCCGCAGTGATGGTTAATCAAGAAAAACCCTCACCGACAAAAACCCTTAAAAGCCAACCCCCAGCCATGCTACTTAACCAGAATCTCACGGCATGTGTGACGGCTGCAGATGCAAGGAGAGAAGCACTTTGCCAAACCTGATGTGCCAAAAAATTGCTGGTTAAACAGCTAAGCGATAGCAAAGTGACACCGGATCGACATTAGACGGTTAACCCGCATATTTCACCAGTCGAGATGCCCGATTGCGAAACGCTCGATAGGCAAAGGATGATGTTTTCAGCAGGTAAGCGGCCAGAGGGAGACTCCGATACTTTAGTATGCTGAAAGCCTTATACAGCAGATTCTGTACAATACCCCCTTGAGGGGTGCTATACGGATATATCGGCTGGCCCGCAGGGTGAATGGTTTCGAAGTCTGCGCTATCTGAAAAACAAACCATGTATTCCATTTGGTACAAACTGTGACCTTGATATTCCACAGCAAACCAAAGGTTTAACGCACAAGTACAATCAGTTAAAATGACTTTTAGAAATACTCATGAAATATGCGGTTAAGATCTTAACCGGAGATGACTTGACAAAAACGGCCAAACACAGAAGTATCTTCCATAAAAGCACCTTAAATAATGCGGTTAGACTTTTTCATGCTTGACTTCTTACCCATAAACTTGTGATAATGCTTACTAAATTAAAAAATTCTTGCCAAGAGCAGCCTCAAAACCAACCACATGCTCACCTCAAACCGTCAAGATACTGTTTAAACCCTGTTTATACCTGGTTGACTTTGGTAGACATGTAAAGGTTAGATACAACTAAGACAATGCTTGACGACGAAAAAAATATATCGCCCCCTTCACAGAAAAGAATATTTACGAAATTGGTTGCTCGATTTCTGCAACTAAATATTTCCCAAAAAATGCACCTTGGTTTTTTGCCCCTGGTAGTTCTACTTGTTATTGTTTCCACTTTTTCCCTGGGCAAGCTAAACCAACTAACCAGCTTAAATGAATCTATTCTACTGGTTGACATCCCCGCCCAGGAAACGATCAGACGGATGAAGACCATGGCTATCGATCAGGAATCTATCCTGCGGCGCTTCATAATTCTTAAGGACAATGCCTTTCTAAAGGTTTTCAACAACAACAGTATTAGCTTTTTCAAATACATTGCCACACTAGAAACCTTATCCGGCTTATCTGAAGAACTTGACTTTCCACTAGATGATCTGGAGAAATCCTATAGCAACTATTCCAGCGCTCTGCTTTCAGGAATAAAACGACTGGAAGAGCACCCTGACAAAACCATTGCCTTCGATGAAGAAATCAGGGGGAAACAGACCAAACTGCTTGGCATGTTGTCAGAATGTGCCACCATCGCCAAATCTAACCAGGATAAAAAAGTAGGTATCTCAGCCTCAATAGGTAGCCTTGCCTTTAAATTTGCCCTGGCTCTCTGCGTAATAGGTATCGCTCTGTCAGCTGCCGGAGCCGCCCTCGTCACTAATAATATCGTTAATGCGGTCACAAAACTCCACCATGCCACCGAGGAAATATCGAAAGGCAAATTTGATTTTCTGCCAGACATCAACAACAAAGACGAGCTGGGAGATCTAGCCAAGGCCTTTGTCAAGATGGCCAAACGACTTAAAAGTCTCGAAGAAATGTACCTTGATGCCAGCCCACTCACCAGACTCCCTGGTGGTGTTGCCATTGAAAACATGTTAAAAAAGCAGATAGAGGCCCATAAGCTTTTCGCCTTTTGTTTGCTGGACATTGATAATTTCAAATCTTTTAACGACCATTATGGTTACGCCCAAGGCAACACAATGATCCAGAACACAGCAGCCACTATAGAAGATCTTACCGGCAAATATGGTTCACCCGACGACTTCATTGGCCATATCGGCGGTGATGATTTCGTAGTTATCACTACGCCGGACAAATACAAAAAGATATGCCAATCTATTATCGAAAAATTTGATGAAAAAACACCAACATTCTATTCGGATGAAGATCGCAAGCAAGGATACATCGCCGGTAGAAACCGGCAGGGCGAAGAGATCAACTTCCCACTGGCAAGTATCTCTATTGCCGTGGTGACTAACCAGGACAGAGTCATTCGCAATCACATTGAAGTTGGAGAAATAGCCGCCGAAATCAAAGAGTGTGCCAAATCAATTACCGGCAGTTCAATGGCGACAGACAACCGCCAAGGCCCCCGTCAGACAACTACAAAAGGGGGAGACCTGCTCAGCTTCCCAAGCAAAGCATAATCAAATGAAGACTCTTAAAATTTTCCATGTTGTTCTCTTTTTGGCAATATTACTGCCCGGCTGTCTCCCGCCCTTCTTGTCCCAAAAGACAAGTAACACTAACACCAACATTGACTTTGCTCCCCACAAGCTCGACAGGTCAGATTTCGCCAGTACAATAAAGGAGTTAACCAAAATCACTAAAAGTACCACCACCAGTAACCTTGAAAAAGCAGAGGCTCATCGACGTCTAGCTATTCTCTACCTGATCCCCAGGAATCCAGAAAGAGATTTTCAACGCGCAACCAATCAACTGGGAAAGTTCCTCGAAATGACTCCGAATAAATTTGATGACCACGCCACTGCCAGCTGGGCCACAGCGTTAAAATCAGGGGAAGAATACCTAGGTCTGAAAACCAAGGTCGCTATACTGGATAAAACAAACTCTCAGCTGGAAGCCAAGGTCGTGGCATTAAATAAAAAGAACTCTCAGTTAACCAAAGAAAAAAAATCTCTCGCTGTCTCGAATGCCGAGTTAATGAAAATCATCGAAAATTTAAAGAAGCTGGATCTATCTTTAGAAGAAAAAAGAAGAAATTTCCGCTAACAAAATAGCCTACGAATTACCAACGCCATGTTCTTTCAAGGCGTTGATATATGGCAAGAAGAACGCATCACTCTCAGATTTCCCCTTTTTGTAGATATTTTTCATATACGGCGCATCCTTCTCATTGACCACCATATTGGCACTGTAACTAAGGGCCTGCAAAGAATACAGCGTATTGAACTCCGGGCCAATCAATACGTAAAAGATGTACCGACGACGACTCATCGGCAGTCGTTTCAAAATATCGTGGATCTTCGACTGCTTAAAGGGTTCACCGTCAAAATGACTCTGCAGGATAACACTATCGAACTGGATCGCCTGCATCTGTTCAACCGCCTCCACTTTAGTCTCGGCCGTCGTCGGCTGGAAAAATGACTCAACCATTGCACCAACGACACTGTCCCTGGCCGGTCCAGGGTCCATAAGAATTAAAACCCGGGGAATATCCCTGATCGTCTCTGTTTCCTCAAATTCACTGGTTGTAAGCCAATTTACATCCGGTGGCCGAGGCGGCTCCACCTTGTCACGACCGCTTGCCTTGCCCACTGGCTTCTGGCGCCAATCTGCAAGTGAACCATCAGCCAATAACTCCATCGGAACTTTACAGTGCGGACACTTCAGCTTTAAGGTTCCGGTCTTAACAACAGCCAGGGCGTCCTCAATCTTGGCAAACTGCTTTTCGCTGAAATTCAATGCTTTATTACATTTCGGGCAATGCGTTATCATATTAGCCTCCGATTCATTAATCGGTGATAGTAGTTAGATTTAAAAACCAGACCGTCCACCTATGGCATCCGGCTCCATGCCCAAGCCCTTAATGGCGGTGGTCGATTCGCCTCGAGCAGATTTAAGTTGATCAAGCCCCCTGGCAACAACGCTTCTTTTTGAGCTATACGCCATGGCCGTTTCCTCGGTAATCAAGCCATTTTCGTACAATTTAAGGATATGCTGATCAAAAGTCATCATGCCAACCTGGGAACCATCGGCAATAACATCGTAAAAGTTTTTTTCTTCACTTTCCCCGTTAACAATAAGTTCTTTTAAACGTAAATTAGTACAGAAAACTTCGAGTGCGGCGACCCGTCCACCGCCTACCTTCGGTAACAACCTCTGGCAAACGACCCACTTGAGCGTATCTGCCAATCGATTACGCACCTGGGCCTGCTCCTCGAGATCAAACATGCCAACAATACGATTTATGGTCTGCCCCGCGTCAACCGTATGGAGGGTGCTCATAACCACATGGCCGGTTTCAGCCGCAGTCATACCGATCTCCAAGGTTTCCAAATCCCGCATCTCACCGACCAGAATAACTTTGGGGGCCTGACGAAGGGCTGCACGAAGGCCGTTCGTAAAGGTATCAAAATCAGCGCCCAGTTCCCGCTGGTTAAAGGTAGCCATCTTGTGCTCATGGGCATACTCTATGGGATCTTCCAGCGTGATCACATGGACGGAATTATTCCTATTGACCTCATCGAGAATTGCCGCCAAGGTCGTCGATTTACCGGTACCGGTAGCGCCAGTCACCAAGACCAAGCCATTTTTTTCCTTGTGGATTTTGTGCAGAACCCCTGGAAGGGCCAGGTCGTCAACGGTCGGGATCGTGGTTTCAAGCTTCCTGAGCACAGTCGAAAGATTGCGCCGCCCTGAGAAGATATTGACCCGGAACCGAACCTCCTGCCCCAGGCGGTATGAGAGGTCACAAGAACCGTATTTGACCAGATCGTTCAGCAATCGCTGATCATTATTGATTAGATTCAGGGCAAATACTTCAGCCTGAAACGGAGTCAGGTTGTGAACCGATGGCTTGACGGCAACCGGCTGCATCTCACCGGCAGACTCCACCTGCAGTGGCCTGCCCGCCGAGACGTTAAGATCAGAAACATGATCGTAGGCATTAAGCATGGTTCTGATCCAATAATCTATATCAGGTTGTTTCATTATCTGACCCTTTCTCCTGGTTGCTATTGTACTCTGTGTACCGGCTCCAGGAATATTACTAAATAGGACAATAGATTGACAACTATTTCTTTTTAACCAGGAAATAAAGTTTGCCGGGATGTTTCATAAGTCCGGCCGTTACCTTGGCCTGTTTTCCAGCACCCAGAAAAAGATCAACGCGATGCTCCCCCTTAATTGCCGAACCACTATCCTGATTGACAACAAATCTTCGCAAAGGCTCCCAACCGATAATGTCGTTCTTTTCATTGAAGATCGGTTTTCTGGTCTGCAGATACCCCAAGGCGCCTGACGGGAAACAGCTATGATCCAGAGCAATTGAGCGCCCGGCAGTCAAGGGTTCACCCAAACTACCGAGGGGGCCGCTGTCTTCATCATCACCCCACCTGAAAAAAATGAACGATTGATTGTGCTGCAGGATCTCCTCGCGTTCTTCGGGATGGGAGTTGAGATAATTAACAATGGAGGGCAAACTGACCTCCGTCAATTCCATTTTTTCCCGCTCAACCAGCAACTTGCCGACACTTCGATAAGGCAAGCCATTTTTGGCGGCGTACTGGATCCTGCGGATCCTGCCATCACGCAAGCGAATCCGGCCCGACCCCTGCACATGAAGAATGAAGGCCTCGACCGGATTATCCAGAAAAACCAGCCCCCTGCCAGCCAACACCTTCTCATTTTCTATCTGGGCTCGAGTCCAATACGGCAAGAACTGTCCCTCCTGAAGCCGCCCGACCTGACCGTTACGTTCAAGCAGATCATCAGGCTTTTCGTAGAGGGGATAGATAAACGGCGCCTCCTTACGAAGACTCCCTTCGAGCAAAGGCTCAAAATAACCGGTCACCAGAACATTGCCATCGCCTTCCGGACTGCGCGCCGCGCATATATCAAACCGCTCCTTAAACTGTCTCTCAAACTGGCCGGCCTTAAACTTCTGCCCGGCAAACGTCAGAAAATCGGCCAAACTATCAGCCAGTTCCCTGGCTCCATACTCCCGATCGCAAAACCGATAAACCCGGGAAGCCGG
>DAOVJK010000224.1 GCA_030673265.1 Pseudomonadota bacterium
AGCCCCTGCGCAACATTGTCGAAATTGACCAGCTCGCCATGTCGCTTGATGCCATGCGATTACTGCAAAGAAAAATTATCATCGAGCAAATGGCGATGGAGGGCATTCGCCCCGATACCCCCCGCCTGAAGTCCGGCGCACTGCCGGGATATGCCGCCCGTAAAAAGGTGACCACCTCCGGAGATAGCAAGAAAGGATTCCAGACCCCAAAGCTACAGATCCCCGACGTTAAGGAGATCCTTGGTAAAGAAAAACTGGCCAGCCTTGAACTAGCCAAAAACTACCAGGCCCAGATCAAGGCAGATACCCTGAAATGGCAACAGCAGCTTGCTGAACTCCCGGATGAGAGTAAACTGGCCCAGTACAAGGCACGGCTGAACAAACTCCAATCAAGCTCCGGTCTGGCAGGGCTGCTGGGCGGAGCTACGGAGTTGGTTGCAATCCGGCAAGAGATCCAGACCGATCTGGACCGCTTGCAGACAGCGCAAAAGGACTTTGCCGAAGTTTCTACTTCCTACAAGAAGCGCCTCGCCGAACTGCAGAATGCCCCCCGGCAGGATATAAAAAGGCTGGTTGACAAATACAGCCTTTCAGGCAAGGGCTTAGCAAACTTAAGTTCTCTCCTCTTCGGGGCAAAAACAGGTAGTATTCTCGAGAAGGCTTTATTCTGGTACGAAAAAGCGCAACCCCTGTTGGAACGGAGTAAAGAAAAGAAAGACGGCGGTGAGATAGTCAAGCCGACCAGAGGCAAAGGGGTCTGGGTGCGGTTCGAGGAACGGGAGCCGCTGCCCGATTTCCTGATCCGCAATATTGCTGCGGCAGTACAGATTACGGCGGGCAGTTTTGACGGGACTATAACAAACGTTACGCCGGACCAGGATGTCCTCGGTGTTCCTCTTACCTTTACCTTTGCCGGGGATTCTCTGCAAGGCTTGAGCTCTATTCGCTTTGATGGCGTCCTTGACCATGTGAACCCCGCCCAGCCCAGTGACACCGTTAATCTGGAAATCAGCGGATTTTCACTGGAAAACGTGGTGTTAAGCGACGATAAAAACCTGCCGGCAACTATCAACAGCGGGCTCGTTGATCTGTCGGTGCAGGCTGTTTTGCAGCAACGGGATATCAATGCGCAGGTGGATGCCAGACTGAAATCGGCTAACTTTAGTTCTACCCCTCCCCAACAAAGTGATGCTATCTCCCGGGCCATTACCAGGGCATTATCCGAGACAACTAATCTTACCGCAAAAGCTAAAATCACCGGGACCATTGATGACTACGACATTCAGCTGAGCTCCGATCTGGACAGTATCCTTAAGCAGGCTGTTGCCAACACCATCAAAAATCAAACAGCCAGATTTGAACAGGATTTAAAAGATGGCGTAATGGACAGGGCCAAAGGTCCTTTGGCGGCAGCCACCGGCAGTTTCTCAGATTTTGGCACCATTTCAAAGGAACTAACCGATCGGCTGCAAGCGGGCGGCAAACTTTTGTAACAGTTCAGACCAAATGCCGATATAGTGTAAGAAAATACGCAACACCGCTGGAGGGATTCACTATGGAGAGAAAGCTGGTGTCGGAAAAAGAAATATTATCCTATTTGAATACGGCGCTGCACAAAGCCGGGCATCATGAAGATTGCCACTTTGAGTCCGTTGTAAGACTGAGAGTAGACGATCGAACCGGTTGCAATTGGGCCTATGCCAATTTAAAAGGCATGGCCGGCGCCAGCAAAGTCTGCCCGGTCGATGCGGAAAAAATTGTAAACAAGGCGCGAGCAGGATTTAATTTGAAATAGGCAGCCGGAATCGGCTATCCTAAAATATTATCTTACCCCGGTTAGTTGGACAGGTAGTTAAAGCCACTTCTTACATATTGACCCATTCATTTTCAATGATAGCAGACCTATATCCAGGACAGCACAACTTTAATCAATCATGAAGGAGAAGTGATGACCCATAGTAACTTTATAAGAATTATTATCCTCTTAAACCTCTTTTTTCTGACTGGAGTCTGTCATGCGCAGGAGCATGTTCCGGCTGGTAATGCAGACAAACAACCGATTCGCGTTGGAATTTTTCATAACTATCCAATTGTTTACGAATCGGACGGCCTGCTAACCGGCTTCCACCTGGAACTCTTAAAAGAAGTTGCAAAACAGGAGGGATGGCTTTTAGATTTCAAATTTTCCGGGTCCCCTAAAAATGTTCTGCAAGGTCTGGAGAACGGCAATCTTGACCTTGGCATGGGTTTAGTGCCTACCCAGGAGCTAAAACAGTTCCTTAAATTCACAAAGGTGAAAAACGCCCTCTTAAGCGGGCAGATTATCGTGAAATCAGAAGATGAGGGCATCGGTTTCATGCGTGACCTCGAGGGTAAAAACATTGCCGTAGTCAACCGAGACATAATCGGCAAAAACGGCGCTGAAATATTTGAAAAACTCGGGATCAAAGCAAACTTTACGCTGGTGAGGACATCTGATGAACTAGTTAAAGCTGTAATTACTAACGCCGTCGATGCCGGTATCTGCAACAGTCTGCAAGGTAAAAAATACGCCAAGCAATATGATATACACCCAACATCGATAATTTTTGAACCAACAGAGGTTCACTACGCCGTCCCCAAGGGCAGCAATAGCTATATAATTGAGGCCCTTGACCAACATCTTGACAAGTGGAAAAAAACCCAGGGTTCCATTTACTATGAAATGGAAAAAGATTTCTTATCTACCCCCTCTACCAATAAGCCTAAATATACAAACCGCGAATTGTCGATGGCCCTCGGCGTAGTCCTGCTGTTTATTCTCCTGGGCATTATGTTGGGGAATTTTATGGCCACTGAAACAGAAGCCAAGCATGGCAGCATTTCTACTTTCCACATCAAACAGATCATTATCTTTACCTTGGCTATGAGCATTTCATTCTGGGTGATGGACTCTTTTATCCAATGGCTTCTTTTCAATGAAGAACAGGAGCTGAGTTTACTGGAACTGTTAATTACTCAAGTCCCTCTGGAAAACTTATATCTACGCGGGATGTTTTTTCTTGTTTGTTGTTTCTGTGGGCTTTTTCTGGCTAGATATATCAGTAAATACGAAAAGATGCTCAATATCGTGCTGGCCGGCGTGAACCGTTTCGAACAATTAACAGATAATGCCAAAGACATGATATTCCGGATGACTTTACCGAAAGGGGAATATGAATTTGTCAGCAAGGCCTCTGCCGATATCTTTGGCTATTCTCCGGAGGAATTCTATACCTGCCCGCTGCTCATTGAAAAATTGATCCACCCGGACTGGGTAAAATATTTTCAGACTCAGTGGGAAAATCTTCTAGCCGGTAACATTCCCCCATACTATGAATATCAGATTATTAACAAGGATGGCGAAGTGCGTTGGATAAATCAGCGGAACACCCTTTATTTTGATGAATCAGGTGTACCATCGGCAGTTGAGGGGATAGTCACTGATGTCACCAACCAGAAAAATGCTACGAAAAGATAGCCCGTTCAGCGCATTCGCAGAACAATGGCATTTCATATTTGAAATGGTGAAATGAAACATCTTGCAAAAATGAAATACCTACCCCCCCGCACGGGAAAGGCTAGCGATTCTTTTTGGAGTTAACAGGGAAGCTAATGCCAAATTTTTTCATTTTACGCCACATGGTCGTGGTAGAAATGCCCAAGTGCTTGGCTGCATCAGATCGGCTGCCATGGAACATCTGCAGGGTATCGAGGATAACTTTCCCCTCGTAATCGGACAAAGGAGAAGGCTCTGCCTGCCCATCAACCGGGAGTTGTGCCGTTATAGACTCCAGAAATTCAGCGGGCAGGTGGCCCATTTCGACCTGACGCCCGTGGCAGAGGACGAAGCAAAACTCAATGATGTTTTCCAACTCGCGTATATTACCAGGGAAGTCGTGCCCCATCAACGCGTTAAGCACTTCAGGTGAAACTGAATCAATAGCCTTTTCCTTCAAATGATTGAATTTTAAAATAAAATGCTCCACCAGCAGGGGGATGTCCTCCCTGTGTTGGCAGAGCGGCGGCAGCGCGATCTTTATAACATTGATGCGAAAAAAAAGATCATCCCGGAACTGGTCGCGGGCAACAAGTTCTTTAAGGTTTTTGTTAGTGGCAGCAACCACTCTGGCATCAGTTTTAACTGTCACCGTCCCTCCTAATGGCTCATACTCCCTTTCCTGCAGCACCCTTAGAAGTCGTAACTGCAGGGCGGGTGATATATCGCCGATTTCATCGAGAAAAATGGTGCCCTGTTCAGCCAAAGCGAACCGGCCCTGTTTGTCGGCTTTGGCACCGGTAAAAGCGCCTTTTTTATAGCCAAACAACTCAGACTCAAGAAGAGTGTCTGGCAGTGCCGCGCAGTTGAGAGCGACGAATTTTCCTTTGCGACCGCTCAATTTATGGATCGCCTTGGCAAAGAGCTCTTTACCTGAACCGCTGGGTCCTTCGATGAGGACCGTACTGCCGCTTGTGGCAATATCCGGTATGGTGGACAGGATCTGCTGTATTTTGTAATTCTTGCTGATTATATCCTCGAAGACATATTGCTTTGATATTTCTTTGCGTAACACCTCAATTGCCGAAATATCTTTAAAGGTTTCCACTCCGCCGATAATCACGCCACTCTCGTCTCTGAGCACAGAGGTGCAGATGCTGATGGGCACCGTGCACCCTTTGTTGTTAATGATGTTCACCTTACGGTTAACAACTTCTTTGCCGGTCTCAATTGATTTTTTGAGGGCACATGCCGCTTGACAGATGTTTGACCGAAAAATTTCATGGCATCTCTTGCCAATAGCATGTTCAGTGCTGACCCCGGTTATTCTCTCTGCAGAACGATTGAAAGAATTAATTTTCATATCCTGGCCCACAGTGAAAACCCCTTCTGTAATGGAATCGAGAATTCTATCGCTGATACTGGAGAATGCTTTTATCATTGTTTAGTGTCAACCATTTGTATTTATAAAGGATATCTTCATTTCGCTGTTGTCCGGTCATCTTGCATAAACCGATTTTGATAACTGTAAAGATTATACCACATATTTTGTGCAAAGGCAGGTGCGGCAATATGTCACGCCATATAAACTCCTCTTTGGCATGCACTATGCATTAATAAAAACACAAAAGAACAACAAAACCCTAAACAAGGAGGGACAACATGAAAACTTTAAAACAACAAAAAGAATTATGGAAGGTCGCCACATGTATCGCCTTATCAACATTCTATTTCGCAATGTTAGCCTATCCATTTGGCGTGACCGGAGGTGGGTATGTTGTTGAGAGAGCATTGGTTGCCGGGGTTATTTTTTTCGCTATTTCAATTCCCGCATG
>DAOVJK010000266.1 GCA_030673265.1 Pseudomonadota bacterium
ACTTTAGGCACTTCAGGCACTTTAGGCACTTCAGGCACTTCAGGCACTTTAAACTTTAGATCACTTTAAGCACTTCAAATTCCAGGCACAGGAACAGGCCTTTATAGTAGCGGCTATCATATCAAGATCAGTCGAGATCTATGCTACTAACGCTTCTTGGCATCACGCCAAACAGCACAGAACGAGGCGCCGTCAATGCTGGAACAACTTCGCATAACTGACCACTTTAGAAGAACCGGGGTCATGACCGTTGTCACAAAGGCCATAAAGACCAGGGCTGAAAATTGATTTGAGGTCAGCAGTGGCTCATTGATGACACCTTTCGCCAACAGCTGGTTACTAAGATTGATCACCACCGAGGCCACGACCAGTTCCACCGCACCGCGGCCATTCATGCCGATACCGATGATGGCCGACTCGCTTAAGGAAAGTCCGGCCAGCTTTGCCCCGAACCCACACCCCAGCAACTTGCCGACTATGGCAACCAGGGTGATAACGACCGCAAAAACTACAAATGAAATACTCCATTCAAATTGAAGGTGAAAAGCCAGGGTGGCAAAAAATATCGGGGTAAGAAAACCGTAGCTGATCGCAAAAAACCGGTCACTGATCAGGTCGTAGACCTTCTCGTCCATTATCTCGCGTCGGACGAACTGGCCTGCTAAAAAAGCGCCGATGATCAGATGCAACCCAACCTTTTCGGCCAGAAAGGCCATAATCAGTGCAGCGATCAAAGCGAAGGTAAAGGCCTTGCCGCCGTCGTCCTTTAACTTCCTGGCCAGGAAAGGAACCAGGAATTCCCCGACAAGAATGGTGAAACCGAAAAAGAGCACCACCTTGCCGAGCAACAAGCCGACAGAGAGCAGAGAAATAGAGCCGCTCTCGGCCAAGCCCAGAAGAACCGAAAGGGTGACCAGAGAGAAAATATCGTCGGCAATAGCGGCCCCCATTATCACATGTCCCACATCAGTGCGCTGGATCTGCAGGTTCTGGAGGATTACCGCCTGGACTGCAATGGCGGTTACCGACAGGCCCATGCCGACAAAAAGGGCCTGATAAACAGTGCCGCCAAACCATCTGGTGGCCAAAAAACCCAGCACGAAAGGCAGCACAAATCCTCCCAGCGCAGCTGCCAGTGAAGGCCGGATATGTTCCAGTAATTCCTTGGGATCCATTTCCATTCCGGCATAAAACATCACAAAAAAGATCCCCAGTTCGGCCAGAAGCTCAAGCTGCTCGGTCATCTGAATGACATCAAGAAGGGCCGGTCCCAGAATCAGGCCGGCCATCAACTCGCCAAGCATTACCGGCAAACCGAGTCGAGAGAAGACAAAGCCCAGAAACCAGGCCGCGCACAAGATCAGGAGGAGATTGATGATAAGTGTCTCTGAAATCAAAAGGATCACCCTGCTACTACTTGATAAGGGGAAATGACCGTCCCGAAAGAGTTTGACATTTAATCCGATGTTTACTTACATCTGCAAACGTACAAATCACTTTTAAATCATAACACCAAATTTTTAAAAATAATTCAGGAATTATTGACCAAATGTCTTCGTGGCGCAAAATACTGGCCGAAAGCATAACCGATCCCGCTGACCTGCCACCATCTTTCAAGGTGGACCGCCAGGCCCTGAGCAAAGTTACTTCCACCTACCCGATGCGGATCAACCCCTATTTTCTGAAACTGATCAAACAGCCGTTTGACCCCATCTGGCGACAAGCCGTCCCCGATCAACTGGAACTGACAGACCGGGTCTGCCAGGAGGACCCCCTCGACGAAGAAAACTTAAGCCGGGTGCCCAACCTGATCCATAAATACCCCGACCGCGCCCTGTTTCTGGTCAACTCAAATTGTGCCATGTATTGCCGTTTCTGCACCAGAAAAAGAAAAGTCGGCACCGAGCGGTTGCAAGTCACCACAAACACCTTGCAAACCGCCTTTGCTTATCTGGCCAGAACCCCGGCGATCAGAGACGTGCTGGTTTCCGGTGGCGACCCTCTGCTTTTAGAAGATGATCGCTTGGAATGGATCCTCACCGAACTGCGGCGCATCCCCTCAATTGAGATTATCAGAATCGGCAGTCGGGTCCCCTGCACCCTGCCCATGCGCGTGACCACCCGTCTGGTCAAGATGCTCAAAAAGTTTCACCCACTCTACATCAACACCCATTTCAATCACCCGAACGAAATAACCCCGGAGGCAGCCAAGGCCTGCAGTCGTCTGGCCAACGCCGGCATTCCCCTGGGCTGTCAAACCGTACTATTAAAAGGAGTCAATAATGACCCGCAGATCATAAAAAATCTAATGAATAAACTTTTACTGATCCGCGTAAAACCGTATTATATATTTCAGGGCGATATGACCAAGGGCACGGATCACTTCCGGACCCCGATCAACCAGGGCCTTGAAATCATGCGTTCCCTGATCGGCCACACTTCGGGACTGGCGGTCCCCAGATTCGCGATCGATCTCCCCGGTGGTTTCGGCAAGGTCCCAATCCTGCCTGAGTACCAGGAAGAAGAGGGGGCGGGGCTGTGGAATTTCCACAATTATAAAGGCCAATATTGTTCGTATCTCGACCCGGCCTGAACTGACGCACAAAGGAGCGGAAAATGGAAAAGAAGATCCTGGTTGCAGTTGACGGCTCCACCTATAGCAACAACGCGGTTCATTACCTTGGCAGCCTGTTCAGCCAACAGCCGGAGGTCAAGGTCCACCTGCTCAGTCTGATCTCTTGCTCCAGCCTGCCGCCCGGCAAAGAATGGATGGACGAACTTGAGCTGATGAACTGCCTGGGGCCTGAAGCCCAAAAGAAACTGCGCTCAGCCAAAACGTATATGAAAAGCGCCACCGCTAAATTTGAGAGATTGGGGCTCAGCCCGGAACGGATCACTACTGAGGTCAGACTTGCCAAACAAGCAATAGGCATCGACATAGTCAATGAGGCCCGCCAGGGATTATTCGATGCCCTGGTTATCGGCCGCCGCGGCCTCACCAAGCTTGAAGAACTGGTCATGGGCAGCATCTCCGAAGTCATTCTTAAAAAATGCCATGATCTGCCAATCTGGATAATTGACGGCAAGGTCGACTCCAGCAAATTCCTGGTTCCCATCGATGGCTCGTTCTGTTCGATGATGGCGGTCGACCACTTGGCCCATATCCTCCAGGATAGCAAGGATTGCAAGATAACCCTGTTTCATTCCTCGGCAATGTTGTCCAGTGCCGGCAGTATCACCCCCCCGGATTTTTATGAGCAATGGGGCCGGCAATGGTGCGAAGAACATATGAGCCGGCCAGACAGTCTTTTCCATGCCCCAAAGCAGTTACTGGTAGACAACGGTATCCCGGCAGATAATATCAGCTGGCTCCATACCTCCAAAGGGATAGAAGCCAGCCGCCAGATTCTCCGCCAGGCCCTGATTGACGACTACGGCACCATCGTCATCGGCCGCCGGGGCAAGGATATAAAAAAAGGCATTTTCAGAGGGGTCTCCGACCGGGTGGTTCTGATGGGCGAGCAGGTGGCTATCTGGATAGTCGGCTAACTCGATGGCGTCGTAACAATTACGATCTACGTCGTCGTAGCATGTTTTTGTTCGTTCGGCATACTGACGTATAGCCTCGCTCTCAAAAAAACGCTACTCCTTGTATATCAAAATTCTTACTTAGCCATCCCTAGATTACGATACCCGTTGGGTTCATATTACGGTTTGCGGGAATCTGGCACGATTACAAGCCAGCAACAAATTTCACTAGAGCAAGGAAAACATGGCGACACCGGACCATCTAAAAACCATTTTCAGGATCATCATCGTAATTGTCTGGGTGGTGCTTTTTGGGCTGCTGCTCCAGCGGGATTACTTTATCAAAACCCTGGATACCCGCGAAGCCCAAGTCCTGCAGAGGGACCGAGAAGAAAGCTTTTCCGGAGTTTATTTCAAAAAAGACCGCATCGGCTACGTTAAGACCCGCTTGATTAAAGATGACAATGACAGTTTCCAGCTGCGTCAGGAAGCCTATCTGGCCCTCAACATCATGGAACAAAACCATCCTGTCCACCTGCTGGTAAATGCCCGCTTGGACAAGACCATGCTCCTGCAGAGTTTCGATTTCGAGCTTTCCTCGCCATTTTATTCGATGACAGCCGAAGGGGAAGTGGACGGCAGCACCGTCAATTTCAGCCTGACAACCGGTAAAGAACTGATCAAAGATTCCATTAAATTGGCCAACCCGCCCTTTCTTTCCACCAACCGCCGAAGTTATCTGCTCAAACAGGATTTAGAGACCGGCGACAAGTTGAGGATCCCCTATTTTGATCCAATCTCGTTGTCCGGCAAAGATACCGTGCTGGAATATAAGGGTTATGACAAGATTCTGATCAAGGGCAGAATCCACCGCCTCCATCATTTTACCGAATCGTTCTCAGGCATGAAAATCAACTCATGGCT
>DAOVJK010000351.1 GCA_030673265.1 Pseudomonadota bacterium
AATCTTTTTGTAAATGACCTCAGCCTGCTGGAACTGGCCATTTTGATGCAGGTTTGTGGCTTTACCAAGTTCCTCGGACAAATTAAGAGCACTCGTCTTCCTGTTTCCGCATTTCATAGAAGTTCCCTAAGATTTACCAAGCTAATTCCCATCTCGTCTTTCCGACAAGACAAAGAACAACCCTTTTGCATTAAAAGTCGTGGCTCACACTTTAATATTGACCAGAGCCTTTTCAATCTCACCCACCACTTCTTCGACCGGTCTGGTGGCATCAACCATCAGATGCGCCCCCTCGCGGTAAAGCGGTTCACGATCAGCCAAGACCTTCGCGGCTTCAGCCTTTATGTCGCTACCGGTCAAAGAGGGCCGTTGACTGTCACTGACCGAATCGGCCTCAAGACGACGGCAAATCGTTGCCAGATCGGCGCTGAGCCAAACCACCAGACCGGTTTTTTTAAGCTCCCGCCAGACATCTTTATGCAGTACCGCCCCACCGCCGGTTGAAATAACCGCCTCACGACTGGCCACCAGTTCTTCAAGAAGCTCCTTCTCCCGAGCCCGGAAATAGTCCCAGCCCCGCTCCTTGACCAAGTCGCGGATTTCACCATGCCGCGCCACCAGGACTTCATCCATGTCAATAAAGGAGACATCAAGCCGCTCCGCCAGCACCCGGCCAACGGTACTCTTGCCAGTGGCCCTGTAGCCGCTAAGAATTATTTTACGTTTTTGCGCCGTCACAAATTTATCCGCAGTCTGGAATTTATAACAAATATAAAAGCACTAACATTTAAGAGTTTATCCGGTTAGCTGTCAAATAGAAAAAGAATGATCTCCCTTGCAGTCATCTGCAATATCACTTAAATGTTTGGAGGCTGACGCAGCCAAACTGAAACTGCGAAAAACATCTCAACGATAATGACGGAGAAGTATTCATGAAACATATATTGGTTCTGGCCACCCGCAACGAAGGAAAGGTTAAAGAATTAAGAAGAGTCCTCAGAGATTTTGACTTGGACCTGCGCAGCCTGAACGACTTTGGCCCCATTCCCGAGGCCGTGGAAGATGGCGAGACCTTTGAGGAAAACGCTTACAAAAAGGCCATTTTTACCGCCAGGGTCTTAGGCCTGCCGGCGATATCAGATGACTCGGGCCTGGTGGTTGCCGCGCTGGACGGCGCCCCCGGGGTATACTCCGCCCGTTACGCCGGAGAAAATGCCACCGATAATGACAATATCAAAAAACTCCTCAAGGAGATGACAGGCCAGGACGACCGCCGGGCCGCCTTTCATTGCGTGATATCCATTGCCGTACCATCCGGCCCGGCTCTGACCTACGAAGGAAAATGTAACGGGACAATCACCACCAAACCTGTCGGCAACGATGGTTTCGGTTACGACCCGGTTTTCTTTTCAGCCGAACTGGGCAAGACCTTTGCCGAAAGTACGATTGAGGAAAAAAACAAAATCAGTCATCGAGGCCGAGCCCTGGGCGAGATCGCTGCCGAGTTCGACAAGATCATCAAGTGGCTTGATTCAAGGCTGGCTGAGGAAAAACCGCCAAAACCTGACCACAGCCAATTCGAGGATAACGATTGGTCAGAAGGCAAGATTGTTTAGTTGGTGGCTGCCCTGGAAATCAAGATTGTTTATAGAAAACAAGGCGCGATGATTTTTAAATGCGGAGCATAATGGGGGGTCGGTCCGTGAGCAATCCCATAGAACAAAGCGCCGCAGCAGATAAACGACCTCTGGGCCTTTAATCGAAAAAGAAGCCGGGGTACTAATTTCTCAATTATCCTTACTCTGCCTGACCATGCCAATGAACTCTTCGGCAATAAGCGGCTTACTGAAAAAGAAGCCCTGCAGGGAATCGCAGCCCAATTCATTAAGGCGGTCGGCAGACGCCTGATCCTCTACCCCTTCGGCAACCACCTCCAGATCGAGATTGTGGGCCAGACCGATGGTCGCCTTAACAATAACTTCATCGTTTCTGTTCTCCATCATGTCCATCACGAATGAGCGATCGATCTTAATCTCGTTGACCGGCATTTTTTTAAGATATGACAGAGAAGAATAGCCGGTCCCGAAATCGTCGATCGACATCTTCACCCCCATCGAGGCCAACCGGAACATCACCTGCAGAGCCAGCTCCGGATCGGCAATGATCGCCGTTTCGGTAATCTCAACAATCAGCCGTGAGGCCGGAACTTCATGGGCAGCCAGTAGTCCCGCCAGCACGTCCGGCAGTTCGGGATCCAGCAGATCCTGGGCCGAAAGGTTCACCGAAACAGTAATATCATGCCCCTCTTTTTGCCAGGCCGCGCTCTGCTTAAGAACTGTTTTCACCACATATTTGGACAGGTCTTTAATAATCCCGGTCCGCTCAGCCATCGGGATAAAATCATCAGGCGGAATAATGCCATGCTTGTAATGATCCCAACGGATCAGGGCCTCGGCAGCCGTGATTCTCCCATTAGCGCCATTGATTTTCGGTTGATACATCAAAAAC
>DAOVJK010000109.1 GCA_030673265.1 Pseudomonadota bacterium
GGAATTAGTCGTCGAAATCTCCTGCTGGGCCTTTGTCGGTATCCAGCTCTTTAGCCATGGCGATAATCTTGTCGCCGCTCCAGTCAGCCGGGTCTTCAGTTCTCTTACATTTCGAACCGGGATCGTGTGATTTTGCCGCAAGGACAGTTTGGATGGCCAAGGGCGCGGTGTCTTCAGCGTTGAAGACATTGACCAGGAGATTGTAAACGAAGTCCTCGACCCGTTTGGCCATCCGCTCTCTGATTGCCTGGGGTTGGCCCATTATTTTGGGCTCAAAGGGCAGATTCAGCTTTTTGTAATTACCGCCTTGCCAGCCCTCTTTTGCCGCATAGTCCTGCATCTCTTGCCAAAGGGCTTCGGTTACCCCTTCAGACTTGACCTTGATGAAGTCGCCGTTATTGTCCAGTTTGGCGTTGCCATAATCGTTGACTTCAAGCCCCCAGGAGATCATCTGTAGGGCAGTTGCCACGTTGGCCTTGGTTGACTTGGTGGTGGCGACGATGGCCCGAAGTCGGTCTGAGTTGTTGCCGGAGGTGCCGTGCTGGGCACCGGAGATCCCGAAGGGCGCCAGTTTCTCATGGATCTCGCCGGTAAGTTCGACTTGAATACCCTGGCCACTTGCCTCAATGCCGTGGGTAGTGCCATTGTTCAAGGCGATCCAATCCGGGAAAATGTTAAAGGCGTTAAGCCCCTTGATCAGGAAGAGGGCCTCTGCAGATGAAGAAAGTCCTTCGCTGCCCTTTATTTCGCCGATTTCGGTCTCAAGCCCTGCCCAGGTGGGGATGACCTGGCTTAGGGTCAGATTGGCCAATAGATTTTTGTCGTCCGGCATGTGTGAGGCATCTATGGCAATGGAGGTGATGCCGGCCTCGAAGATGGTGGGGATCTCAACTTTGGCGAAGTCCAGATCTGCTTCTTTCTTGATCCCGTAATGATCGGCGTGGATGGCAACCGGCACGGTGATGTTCATTTCATTGCAAAGGGCGTCGATCTGGCGGGCGATATTCCAGTAATTGGTGGCGCAATAGGCATTTGCTCCGCCTTCGGAACGGGCTATTTCGATGATGATTGCGGCATTGGCCCGCTGAGCTGCCTGCAGGGTGCCGCGGATAACCAGATTGCTGCGGCCATTCGCGGCGATGGTCATAGCCTTGCCCTTGGCAAGCATGGCCCGGTCAATCACCTTGCCGCTGACCAGCAGAGCTTGTGAGTTAGGAAAAAGTTTAACAATATTGGGTGGGCGCCCAACCTCCAGAGCTTTTTTGAAATCTGTCGACAGTTCTGACATACCGTTTCTCCATACTGAAAAAATTTGAATATATTTTGTAATCCCGGAAGCTTAATTTTGTAAGTATGTGGTTCTGGAAAAATTACGTGATTACGGTTGCGGTCATTCTGTTTTGATATGATACTATAAACGGGTTTCAAGAATAAATAAATTCTCATAAACTGTAAATTTTTTTTGTTAAATGTAAATGAAACTGGGTTGGAGTAAAGAATGGATGACTTGAAGTTCAGGGCGCTGGTGGTCAGGGAAGATGGGGAGGGCGGTTATTGCCGAAAGGTTGAGGAGCGGACCGTGGCCGATTTACCGGCGGGGGAGGTTCTTGTCCGAGTCGAATATTCATCCCTTAACTATAAGGACGGTTTGTCGGCTAGTGGTAACAGGGGGGTTACCAGAAGATATCCCCATACTCCCGGGATTGATGCGGCTGGTAAAGTGACGGCAAGCAGTGACGCCCGTTTCAGGCCGGGTGATCCGGTAGTAGTTTCCTGTTATGGACTGGGGATGAATACCGCCGGCGGTTTCGGTCAGTATATAAGGGTCCCGGTTGGTTGGGTTATGCCGTTGCCGGCAGGGCTGACGACTCGGCAGAGTATGATTTACGGTACTGGCGGTTTTACTGCCGCCCATTCCGTCTGGAAACTGATCAAGCAAGGGGTCAGGCCGGAACAGGGTAAGATTCTGGTAACCGGCGCTACCGGCGGGGTCGGTTCGTTCAGTGTGGCGATTTTGGCCAGGGAAGGCTTTCAGGTTACCGCCGTGACCGGCAAGGAAAGTGCCAGGCAATTCCTGCTGGATCTTGGGGCGACAGAGGTTATCAGTCGCGACCAGGCCATTGATGCCAGCGGTAGAATGGTCCTTAAAGGGCGTTGGGCAGGGGTGGTGGATACCGTGGGAGGCGAAATGCTTGCCACCGCCATCAAGTCGACACGTTATGGCGGGGTGCTGACTTGTTGTGGTAATGTAACCGGCCCGGAATTCAATGCCAATGTTTTCCCCTTTATTCTGCGAGGTGTTGCTCTGCTCGGGGTTGATTCGGCCGAATGCCCCATGGCTCTACGTGAACAGATTTGGCAGCGACTGGCCACCGACTGGAATCTTGTCAATAACCTTGATGATATCTGTACGGAGATTGGCCTTGATGATTTAAGTGAGGCCCTGGGCCGTATCCTTAAAGGAGGCATTAAGGGGCGGGTTCTGGTGAATCTGCAAACTTGATAGCGTCGTAGCTAAGCGAAGACAGTGAGAACTACCAAAAGGCATGGCAAGCCGATCTCTTGCGTCGTAGCGCTCCAGCATCTGCTCGACATACTGAAGCGAGACCCCTACTCCTCGGCGTCTAAGCTTACCTGGGTATCGAAGTTTTCGAAGGTCTCGCGATGCTCGTTATCTACTCAGCCGTCTCAAGAGTGTTAAGAAGACTCACGGAACCATTAAACTTGAAGTGAAACGAAAAATGAGGCATAACCAGCAAATCTTTTCACCCTTAATCTTCGACGGTAGTCGGTAAAAGAATTAATGAGATATCTAGATCATTTGTTATGAAATTTAAGACTGATCCAAACTTGATTGAGATGCGTGAGTTACTTGATGGCCGGGAGGATAAGATCCTTTCGTCGTTGGCGACCAGGAGTTGCGAGGCCGTGCGCCGTAATCAGGAAGAAAAGGCCGGCCATCGCCAGGCTTTTTCGGTGGACACCGATCGGATTCTTAACTCCCGATCGTACACGCGTTATATCGATAAGACCCAGGTTTTCTATATGATCGCCAATGATCATATCACCCATCGGGTCCTCCATGTCCAGCTGGTTTCGAAGATTGCCAGAACTATCGGTAGGTTTATGGGCTTGAACGAAGACCTGATTGAGGCTATTGCCCTGGGCCACGATATAGGCCATCCGCCGTTCGGCCATGACGGAGAAAAACTTTTGTCGGAGCTGTGCGTTGAGCATGGGTTGGCGCCATTTCACCATAATATCCAGTCGGCGGTGTATCTTGATCGGATCGAAAGGGATGGGCGTGGCTGGAACTTAAGTTTACAGACCCTGGATGGAATTCTCTTCCATGACGGGGAAATCCATAGTGATGAATTACGGCCGTTCAGGACGCGTGATTTTGTCATGCTTGACGGGGTGATTGAGCAGGTGGTTGGTAAGGTGCCAGTGGAGCAAACCATGCCGATGACTTTGGAGGGCTGCCTGGTCAGGCTATGTGATACTATCGGTTACATTGGCCGTGATATTGAAGATGCAATCGAACTGGACCTGATCTGTCGGGATGATTTGCCGAGCGCTTGTACTGAGGTTCTCGGTAATACTAATGGCACTATTGTTTATCGTCTGGTTGCCGATCTGATTAAAAACGGTTGCAAGGACGATCGGATATTCTTTAGCCCGGTTGTTTCCGCAGCCCTTAAAAATCTGAAAAAGTTCAATTACGAGCAAATTTACTTGGATCCTGTTATAAAAAGGGGCTTTGGTGATATAAAGAACTGTTATCGGACTCTTTTTGAGATTTATCTTGATGATTTGCATCATGAACGACAGAAATCGGTGATTTTTACCGAGTTTCTTGAGCGCATGGAAAAACATTATCTGGCACAAAATTCGGCCGCGGCGATGGTTCGTGATTTCATTGCCGGGATGACTGATAATTATTTTATGGCACAGGCCGGGAAGGCTGGTTGCCGGATTCCCTCGAAATTAGCACGACCCCTGGTAGATTAATTTGCAAACTAATGAGAAAACTCCGAAACCCGGTAAGGTTTTGGACTCCATAACCTTCAACTATTCAATTTTTGGCCGGCTCAAAAAATTCCTGCCCGGTGAAAATTCGCTGATGGTTATCATTGCCTCGGCCATTGGTTTGTCGGCTGGTCTGGCCAATATCGTTTTTAGAACAGTAACCGATTTTGTTCATGAAACGATCTTTGTGCGTGGTGAGGCGATTGTTCATCAGGGTGGCTGGTATGTCCTGCTGTTGCCGTTGATCCCCATGGTCGGGATGGTGCTGCTCATTCCCCTCTCGTTAATGTTTCCCGGCAAAGTTAATGGTTACGGCTTTACCAAATTCCTTAGGAAAGTGAATCTGGAAGGCGGTATTATCAAGTTCCGGAATGTATTCATTAAAATTTTGGCCACCGCCCTGACGATTGGTACCGGTGGCTCGGCTGGGGTTGAAGGCCCGATTGCCCAAGTCGGCGGTGCCCTTGGTTCCCAGGTAGGTCAGTTTTTTCGGGTTTCCGGGGTCAGGATGAAGGTTTACGTGGCTGCTGGCTGTGCCGGTGGGGTAGGAGCAATGTTCAATGCCCCCATTGCCGGGGTGTTTTTTGCCTCCGAGATCGTGCTGTTAGGAACCTACGAAATGAAATCATTTTCGGCGCTGGTCATTTCCTCGGCGATGGCTACTGTTATCTCCCGGGCCTATTATGGAGAGTCGCCGGCTTTTCCCATCCCCGCTTATCACCTGGTTAATCCGCTGGTTGAGATCCCGCTCTATATTCTGCTGGGGATTATTATCGGCATCGTCGCTGTTATGCATATCCGCATTTTTTACGCAATTCGCGACCGTTTCGCCGAATTAAAACTGCACCCCCAGATAAAACCGATCTTTGGTGCGTTCCTGGTTGGTTCTCTGGCCATCTTTTTCCCGCAGATCATGGGGGACGGCTACCATTACATTGAGAAGGTGCTGTCAGGCCACGGTCTGGTCAGTGTGATGCTGGCTCTTGTCCTGATGAAGATCCTCGCCACCGCTATTACCCTCGGATCTGGGGGAGCTGGGGGAGTTTTTGCGCCGGCCCTCTTTATCGGGGCCGTGATTGGCGGTGCCTTTGGTGGTGTCGCCCACGAGTTGATGCCGACCCTGACCGCTAATCCAGGCGCTTACGCAGCAGTAGGGATCGGGGCCTTCCTGGCTGCCGCTACCCATGCGCCGGTTACCGCAATTTTCCTGCTTTTTGAAATGACCGGCAATTACCTGATCATCATTCCCATCATGCTCTCCAGTGTTATCGGCACGGTTGTGGCTTCAAAGCTTAACCATGATTCCATCGACACCGTAGATTTTAGCCGAGAAGGGATTGATATTCATGAGGGCATGGAAATGGCGATCATGAAGTCGATCAAGGTTGGAGCAGTGATTAGTGAAGATGTTGATTTTATCAGCGAAAAAGCTAATATCGATCAATTGCTTGCTATATTCAGAATGGCTGAGCACAGTTTCTATTTCCCGGTAATTGATGAGAGCGGACGAATGACCGGCATTATTTCCATGCAGGATGTTAAATTGATTATCCATGACGAAAGCCAGCGGATGGAAGCGCTGGTCGGTAATGTCTGTTCCCGAAAAGTCCTGGTTCTTACCCCGGATGACAATCTTCACAGCGCTATGAATCTCTTCGATTTGAAAGGAATTGAGGAGATTCCGGTGGTTGAGGCCACCGATAACCGCTGGGTTGTAGGGATGCTGAGAAGGCGCGACGTTTTAGCCAAATACAATCGTGAAGTTCTAAGCAGGGGCATCGGCGAGAAGAAATCGCCGGTCTGAGCTGACAATAATAAAATCCAGGTTTCAATCAAAACGGTCATTTTTACTGTTTAATATTTTACTAAACATCTTAAATCTTGGCCGTTTTCTGATGTCTGGGGTATCTAGAATCTGCACTGTAGAAAAAAAAATATCTGCTTAACTTTCCCTTGGATTATCCCTATCGTCAGCGAAGGTAGGGTTTCCTTGTATTTTACCACATCGGCGCACTTTCACTTGATCGGGGCGGCCCATTTATAGTAAATAATTATTGAATAGTAGTGTTGAACTCTGAAAAGGGCAAACTGGGGGCGATCCCAGGACGCAAAGCTATGGATCCCCAGTGGACCGCCAGGCAGCCAAAGAGAAAATTTATGTATTTAAGTTTTCAAGCCCGCCTCTTTTTTAAATGAGCCAGGCTTTTTTTGTTTTATGGAGGGATAATGTCTACCGAGTGTCAGAGCGTTTGCGTTGCAAGAAATTTAAAAGCATCATGTTTGCAGAAGCGGTTATCTTAACTTTGTTTGGCAGTCGTATATTTTTTCACATCTGTAATATAGTAAAGGATGATCATGTTAAAAAAGTTCATGCAGAAAATAGAAGGAATTAACCCCTGGCACTTCCTCTGGATAGGGATTATTTTTTCCGAATTTTTCACTTTCATAATGAACTCAATTTTGAGCATCTTGTGGTGGAATTACATTTCCATAGACTTATTACTCATTGGCTCTATTGATGCGTTCATTGTCGCTTTTCTTGTGAGCACCATCATTATTTATTTTGTAAAAAAGATTAAAGCAACAGACATTCTCAATAGACAGTTAACCCAAGAAGTCAAAACGTTGAGAGGGATGTTGCAAATATGTTGCAATTGCAAAAAAATCCAGGTCGACGAAGATTCCTGGGAAATGATTGAATCATATATCAGCGAGCATTCGGAAGTTAAGTTTACCCATAGTTACTGTCCAGACTGTATCCGTATATTATATCCGGACATGGCTGATGATATACTCGCCGAGATTGGCTCGAATGCTGATTAAAGCTTTTGTGCCACATCATAAAAAAAACAGCCATCCGACAAAACTGTAGATCCAGTGCAATACCCTCTCCGGGGAAGTTATCAGAACACTTATTATAATCTTGGTGGTTCGCAAACCTGCCAGGAATGCCATATGAAAAAAGCCACCTGTTTCCCGGTGGTCATGATCCGGGATTGGTCAAGGAAGGCCTTGGCCTTGGTGTGCAGGTTACCCCATTTGTCGCAAATAAGACCGGCCACCGTGTTCCGGATGGCTGACTGTGGTCAGGCAAAGTTGTCCTGGATGTGACCGCCACAGACGGAAATGGCAAGGAACTTTTTAAAGCTGATAAAACCTGGATTGAAATAGGTGTTGATCCTGATCGCTTCATGCGCTACGGCGCATGGCAGATTAAGGAAATTATCGACCTGACCCTTCCTCCTATACAGACCCAGTCCGAGCAGTATCTGATGCATTTCACCACCGAAACCGGGAAGGTCAATATCGAGGTGAAACTCTGGTACTATATCAGCGGCGGCAAGGGTGAGGTGATTTATACTTTCAATAAAACCCTGGAATTTGAGCTGCTATGAGCTGACGCCAAATAAAAAAAGCCCCGGCTAAATGCCGGGGCTTTTGGGTATTGCTATGGTGTTAAAATCAGGCGGAAGCGATTGACTTCATGCCCTGCATAGCTGCCCGTAACTCCTGGCCGACCTCTTCGATCAGATGCGCCCGGATCTCGGCGTTAACCATGACCAGAGTCTGGTTGTCGACTCCGTTGTCTTTAAGGACCAGGCCTTTGCCGATTACATCGGTATTAACCCCGGCCATGAAATCCTGCAGCAGCGGGACACAGGCGTGGGCGAAAAGGTAACAGCCGTATTCGGCGGTGTCGGAGATGACCCGGTTCATTTCGTAAAGCTTTTTGCGGGCGATGGTATTGGCAATCAGCGGAGTCTCGTGGAGAGACTCGTAGTAAGCTGATTCCGCCTCGATTCCGGATACGACCATGGTTTCGAAAGCCAGTTCAACCCCTGCTTTTACCATGGCGACCATCAGGATCGCCTTGTCGAAGTATTCCTGCTCGGCAATTTCACCAGCGGCTTCGGTCTTTTCAAAAACGGTCTGGCCGGTCGCTTCCCGCCAGGTAAGCAGGTTGTTATCGTCGTTGGCCCAATCTGCCATCATGGTCTTCGAGAAATCGCCGGAGAGGATATCATCCATGTGCTTTTCGAATAATGGCCGCATGATCTCTTTCAGATCTTCGGACAGATCATAGGCTATCAATTTGGCCGGGTTGGAGAGACGATCCATCATATTGGTGATGCCGCCGTGCTTTAAGGCTTCGGTGATGGTCTCCCAACCGTACTGGATAAGCTTGACCGCGTAGGGGGCATCGATACCGTTTTCGGTCATTTTATCGAAGCAGAGCAGGGCGCCGGCTTGCAGCATGCCGCAGAGAATGGTCTGCTCACCCATCAGATCTGATTTAACCTCGGCTACGAAGGATGATTCGAGGACCCCGGCCCGGTCGCCACCCTGGGCCGAACAAAGGGCCTTGGCGATCTCCAGGCCGTCGTCATTGGGATCGTTCTCACCGTGGACGGCGATCAGGGTCGGGACTCCGAAACCACGAACGTACTCGGCCCGTACTTCGGAACCAGGACACTTTGGCGCAACCATGATGACGGTCAGGTCGGAGCGGATCTGGACGCCCTCTTCAACGATATTGAAACCATGGGCGTAGGAGAATACTGCTCCCTGCTTTATCATTGGCACAACGGTCTCAACCACGTTGCTGTGCTGCTTGTCGGGCGCAAGGTTCATAACGATGTCGGCGGTTGGCAGCAGTTCTTCATAGGTACCAACGGTGAACCCGTTTTCGGTGGCATTTTTGAACGACTCACGCTTTTCGGCGATCGCCGCGGCCCGTAAGGTGTAGGAGACATCGAGACCGCTATCACGCATATTAAGGCCCTGATTCAGACCCTGGGCGCCACAACCGACGATGACAATCTTCTTGCCTTTGGCGTACTCACAGCCATTGGTAAATTCGTTGGCATCCATAAAACGGCAGGAGCCAAGTTCCTGAAGCTGGCGACCGAAGGGCAACGAGTTGAAATAGTTTTTAGACATGATTTTCTCCTGTTCTTACTTATTGTTGAAGATAAATTTTAACTTAGTAATTTTTAATTA
>DAOVJK010000226.1 GCA_030673265.1 Pseudomonadota bacterium
CAAACTTGAGATGCCCGAAAACCTCTGGCTTGTTGAGGTAGACCGGGGCCAGGTGAGCCAGGTTGTCCAGAATCTTATTCTCAATGCACGGCAGGCCATGCCGGGGGGGGGGACTATTCGAATCAGTTGTGAGAACCTTGAATCAACTGCTAATGAACAACCGGCCCCCATGTTGCCCATGCAGAATAAATACGTCAAAATTTCAGTAACTGATACCGGGGTCGGAATGCCTGGAAATGTTATCGATAAGATATTCGATCCCTATTTTTCAACTAAGCAGGCGGGCAGTGGTCTGGGCCTGGCCATTACCCATTCGATAATCAAGAAGCACAAGGGAACTATCACCGTCATATCCAAGCCTGGCGAGGGGACTACCTTTAATATCTATCTGCCGGTGTCTAAAGAAAAGAGAATAGTCGCTAAAAGTCATTCAGTAATGGCGGAGATCCCTGAAAACACCAAAATAATGATCATGGACGATGACGAACTGGTGAGGGATATCGCCGGTGAAATGCTTTCCCAGCTTGGTTGTGAAACTGTGATGGCCGTAAATGGTGAAGAGGCGATTGATCTTTTCAAGCAGGCCAGAGGTAAAGGCCAGCCATTTGACCTTGTTATTATGGATTTGACTATTCCTGGAGGAATGGGGGGGCGGGAGGCGGTCACTATTATCCTCCAGGAAGATCCAGCCGCCAAAGTGGTGGTGGCAAGTGGTTATTCGACAGATCCGATATTAGCCAATTATCAGGCTTACGGGTTTTCGGCGGCACTTGCCAAGCCTTTCCGGATCAAAGAATTGTCGGAAATTATCAAGAAGATTTTGTGATCAGGTTAGTCTGATCATTTTCTGAACAGATATGGGGGAAGTTGGAAAAAGGCAGGGAGGCAGGTCTGTTCTTGGTTTTATGTTGGCAGATTCAACTTCAAAATTCACCTCATAAGAAATTATAGGGCACCAGCCGTAATTACTGCCTGTCAGACGGTTAGCCCTACCCACCAGACCGATACCTTATCTAGCCAATCACAACATACTCTCCTTTTGCATACTAGCCGTAACAATGGTGTGGGATATAAAGCGTACTCGTCCTGGCTGATCTCGCCGCTGGCATAGCGCTTTTTTAAGATTTCTACAGCGGACTCAGGATGGGCACTATTAGCAGCTTTATCTGTAAGTGATTTGAGGAGAAAAACTATTCCGACAATGATCGCTATCCAGAATAGACCCATGACGAGCATACTTCCACTTCCCATTCCGTAGTTGCTGAACATATGCATAAAATCATTCTCCCGATAAGAAACTCTTATATAAATCCCTTAATAGGTAATGGTCGGTACCCGTAGAGTTGAAGTTCCTCCAGCAAGTCCATTATATTTCCAGCCGAATATATAAATAAAGAAAAAGCTGGTAAATACCGCCTCAACCATTCCGGCAAGGATACCCAACGAAGTCAGGCAGAAGAACATGTGTAACTGGCTGATCATTTCAACAGCCCCAGAAGTTCCAGGGCATCCAAACATCTTACTTAATTGTTGGCCCAAAAAAGAACGCGGCATTGGGCGGATCTTGCGATACTATAAAAAAAGGATCTGATCACGTTTCTCTTTTTAAAAGGCGATTGAATGGCGGAATCTGAATTTAAAGCAGGTTATCTGCATCTTTATAAATCAGGTGAACTTACTGCCAGAGTTAAAAGGTCTCTGACCGTTCTGGAGAAATGCCGATTATGCCCTCGCCAGTGCAAGGTAAATAGGCTTGCCGCTGAAAAAGGAGTCTGTCGGACCGGGCGGCTGGCAATGGTTGCCAGCTATAGCCCCCATTTCGGCGAGGAGGCTGTACTGGTCGGCGAGTCCGGTTCCGGAACCATTTTCTTCAGTAACTGCAACCTGGGCTGTGTTTTCTGCCAGAATTACGCGATCAGTCATCTTGGTGAGGGTGATGAAGTCTCTAGCGCCCGTTTGGCCGCCATGATGATCAGCCTGCAGGGCATGGGCTGCCATAACATCAATTTTGTCACCCCCAGTCATGTGGTCCCGCAGATCCTCGAAGCTCTGCCGGAGGCCATCGCCAAAGGGCTCCGGGTGCCACTGGTTTACAATAGCAGCGGTTACGATTCGGTCGAGACGTTGGCCCTGCTGGACGGAGTTTTCGATATCTATATGCCTGATTTCAAGTTCTGGGATCGGGACTCATCCCGGCGACTGGCCGGTGCGCCGGATTATCCTGCGCGGGCCATGGCGGCGATAAATGAGATGCATCGGCAGGTTGGGGACCTTGTTGTCGATAAAAAGGGTGTTGCCCGCCGGGGCCTGGTGGTAAGGCATCTGGTTATGCCCGGCGGCCTGGCTGAGACCCGTTCAATCCTGAAATTTCTGGCCGATAAAGTGTCTCCCGATACCTATGTTAATGTTATGGATCAGTATCGCCCCTGTGGCCGGGCCCAGGAATTCCCACCCATCGATCACCCTTTGGATCAGGGGGAATATGAAGTGGCCCTTGACTATGCCAGGCAAGCAGGGCTCAAACGCCTTGACCAGCGTGACTGGCTAAAAATGTTGCGGAGGCTCGGGATTGTCTGAGACGGCCAGGGTTTTCATTTGCGGGGTCAAAAAGGGGTTGTCGCAACTTGCCCCTTTTTCAACCCCTTGCACGACAACTTTGCTTAGAAAAACGGGTTGGAGGAGGATAATTTGATGGGAACAAAACCACGTTGTGAATTTATCTCCTGGAATCGAACATACCAGTGGGCTCGGCAGCTTGCCATCAACATCAGGGCAACCGGTTTTAAACCCGATGTGATTGTGGCCATCGCCCGTGGAGGATATGTGCCAGCCAGGATTTTGTGTGATTTTCTGAATATATACAAGTTGGCAAGCATCCGGATCGTCCATTATGGAGCCGGAGGCCGCATGAAAAAATCAGCTCGCCTCTCCTCTCCTTTAAACGTCGATGTCGGTGGTTTGCGAGTACTTGTAGTTGATGATCTTATTGATACCGGTCTCACATTAAGGATTGCGTTGGATCACATTAGAAGTTTCGGGGCGGCGGAAGTGAAGAGCGCAGCATTATTATACAAGAAAGGCGCGGTCTGTGAGCCGGATTATTATATCCGGAAAGTTATTAAATGGCGCTGGATAATATTCCCATGGGCGGTGATGGAGGATCTTAGTGAATTTATTAGGAGAATGGACATACTGCCGGCAACCCCACAGGAAGCAGAAGTTAGAATAAAAAAAGAATATTCTGTTAAAGTGCCGAAAAAGATATTGGAAGATGTTTATCAGTTGATGAAATAACTAACAGTGGGAATAGGGGGGCGAATTTTTCTTCTTGACAAAAGTCTTAAACGATTGAAATTATTATAAATAATTGATTAGAAAGCAATGATGAATGGCATGAGTCGAAAAGATATCAAACCCGGCTTACGGGTTTCAATCGTCTTAAAAGAGGATCAGCGATCCGGGGAACTCAGCTAAGGGATTGTCAAAGATATCCAGACCAAATCCCTGACTCATCCCCATGGCATAAAAGTCCGCCTGGAAAATTGCGTAGTCGGACGAGTCAAAAAAATTGCAGGTTAAGAAATACGGTGGTGACAGGTGAAGTCAATCCAGCTGGAGATGCTGGTCGCCATTTTTCTTGAGTCTGGCTAAAGTGTTATCGTTAAGAAAATTGTCGAGATGGTTGCCGGAATGCTCATCAAGATACCGTTTGGAGAAGGTGATTATCTTGGTGCCGTTCCGGTAGTCGAAGCCGATTCTCATCCCGGTGGAGGCCGGGTATCTAAGGATCTTCAGGAACCTGATCTGTGGTTGATTGAATGCCTTCTTCACATTATTGCATATCACGTCTACTGTGCTCTGCCTTGTCATTTTCTCACCCCTATTCAAATAGTTGAAGTTCTATTCTGCCATAGCCCGAGGTTAATTTAAAGAAAAAAACGGGATAGGGCAGGGGAGATGAAGTTAAAGAACAGTTCCGGAGACATCTTACTTATTCACTGTCAATCAGTGGGGTATCATTGGCCCCTGTAAATTCGAATCCCCCCCCTCTCCAGCCAAATACACCCCCAAGTGTCAGCCTCCTTGACTTGGGTCAAGGCATAAGGCGGGGAAGGTTGTAAAAAGATAGCTGTTATGGGCAAAACCTTTATTCACATTTTCTATAAAATTATGGAGGGAAAAATGAGATCATTCTTAATGACTTGTCTTGTCGGGTTGCTGCTGGCAGCACCGGGATCGGTCCTGGCCGGGCAAGATGTTGCCAACCTGAGCCAGGCAATTCAATATTCCGAGGGTAGCTTTGCCAAAAAGCCGATTTTCAAAGGTGAAAATTACGTAATTTTATTGTTTGCCTTCCAGAAAGGGCAGCAGCTGAAACCTCACACAATCCCGATCGACGCTTTTATCCAGGTACTGGAAGGGACCGCTACGGTAGACATCGACGGGCAAGAGTATGAGGTGACGGCCGGCGAAAAGATAGCCTTGCCGAAGAATCTCTCACATGCCTTGACCGCAAAGGAAAATTTCAAGATGCTGCTGGTGAAGTAAAAGCGAGGGAGGTCAGATCTTCGTTTGAAAGATGTTGGCAGCTTTTATCTGGTGTGCAAAGACGGGAAGCAGACAATCTTGCATTATTGGATTATATATTAAGGCCATACCCCGTTTATTAAACAAGCGCAGATTCCTCGCGCCTTGCCACTTCTGACTGACAAGAGAACATGACCGACAACAAGATTATCGAATTAACCCCGTTTCGCGCCGATCTGACCCGGGCTCTGGGCCGTCGGGGCGAGCGGTTGCTGGCCTCAACCGATCTTGCCACTGAGGTCGCTAACCTCGGCTCCCTGGAGGCATACTATGTCGTCAGGGAGATCGGCCTTGATCTGGCCCTGCCCATCCTCCTCCAACTGGATCAAAAACAATTGGCGGCCTGCATCGACCTCGATTGCTGGCACCGGTCCGACTTTGCTGCCGACAGGCTTGACGAATGGTTGAAGGCCTTTGCCCTGGCTGGACCCGAGGCTCTGGCCAGGGGTTTTTTAACTCTGGACTATGTGGTGCAGCTCCTCTTCCTGAGCCAGACTGTCACGGTCTATGATCCCGATACCGATCAGGTCCCGGCAGAGAACGAGGCGGGGGAGACGCCCAGGGTTGTCAGTCCGGACGGTTTCTTTCTTCTGGATTTGAAGAGTGAAATCACACTGGAGATCCATCCCTATACCTTGCTGGATGCCCTTTATAAATATGATTCCAGCGCAGCATTCCAATTGCTGAGCACGGTTCGTGTCGATCTG
>DAOVJK010000125.1 GCA_030673265.1 Pseudomonadota bacterium
GGTGTTTCCCCCAAAAGGACCAGGTTACCTGAGACAACCCAAGGGAACCAACCCCATCATTACTGACCGCCTTCGCTCGACAAGCACTCTCCTCCTCAAGCTGGGCTACCCCATACCACCAGGGGTATTTTGTGCCGAACTCCTTGAAGTGAGAAATCCTTACCTCGCGCTGATACTGCCGGCATCTTTTCAGGGCCTCAGCGGTTGATGGAAGGAGAATACTAGCCGCCAAGAGCAGTAGACAAAGGTATCGTAACATAGAGAGCTATCCTCGCAGCTTTGATATAAGGTTGAGCGTAGTTGTTCCAGTTCTCCACGGTCGGGAAAAAGGCCTTGCCGATCCAGTGCGCAAAAATAACCCCCATCACCGGCAAGAATAACTTAACCATAAATAGCTGGAAATCGGGTGGCAACAGAACGTAAAGCGGAGACCAAAACACCGCCAGAAAAATAACGATGATCGATAATCCAGGCGCGACACGGAAAAACTCTTTAATTGACATACTACCTCCTTGATTAAACATTTAACTTCTTGTTTTTCCTCGTAAAAAATCCACTTAACAACAAATCTATATTTTTTTCAGGATAATATCCAAAATTTCCGGATGCTTTTGCGCGACAAGAATCAGGATAATAACAATAAAGCCGAAGGCACTAATAACCATCCCGCCAACAGCCAACAGAACCTTCCAAAACAGGTCTGCCCTTTTATTAACCGTGGAGTGAGCCCCATACTCCCCCTCTTCATGTACTCGGAGTTTTTCACCGACACCATTGATATCATCTCTATTTTTCTCCATGACATGCTTCCCGTCATTGAGACGCAATTCTCTTTTTTCAAACTTGGCGACTAAAGAATCCACTTGCTCTTGTTGCCTTTTCCAAAACATCAATGACTCTTTGGCATGGGCAGACATTGCCTTCTGGTTATCTTCTAAAGTTTTCCTGGTCACAGAAATAAGTGTACCGAATTGAACCGACATTTCAATAACCTGGACACAACCCTTACCAGGTAGACACACTAATGGTAAGGCTTTACCATCACCATCTGACATCTAATTTACCCCCAACTGATAGCTGATCATTTTTAGAAGTTTTTAAGCTAAACCACCAACTCCTTGTTGTACCAGTTCAGTGATATTTCCATTAATATCAGTGTTAGCTGCTGTGAAAGTAGGCCACACAGCATCTTCTTCTCTCGGGTCATACACCAATGAAAAGGCAGGATTATTGTCAGGAGGCATTTTGTCAGCATCATCCTCTGGAAAACGGATAGCAATAAATTCTTCTCCAGTAAAATCTCCGTTAATATCAACAGATTTGCTTGGGGTTGCATTACCGCCATGACCCCACCGCATTAGCGGAGATCCTTCTCCTTCATCAAACACCCGCTCTGCCAAACCTATAGAAGCCATACGACTTAGAAACGCCCCCTCGTTGGTGTATCTAAGTACTACTATTATGTTATTCAAAATTTAAATCCTCTTTATTTATGGACAATTCTACTGAGACGTAATCTCCTGTTAACCTGGCCGTGTTTACATATGATTCACTCCCAACCTCAAAGTCTGATCCTAAAACCGCATCTGATGTATCAGCGTATATCTCAAATGCTGGTGGTGTGTCACCTACAGAATATGCCCTCATACCCATCCCGTCAGTTTTGTTGTAGTAAAACTCAACGACAAAAGGGACAGCAGCTAACACCGAGTACGCCTCAGTTACCACCTCTGAGAAACTGCTACTTACCACCTTGTAAAATTTTATATTTGTGCTTTCTGGTCGTATTAATATGCGGTCTGCCCCGCTAGTACCTGACGATAATATAACACCTAGATTTTGATCAGACCCACTAGGATTAACAACAATCCTACCGGCCCCACTCTCTGCGCTCAACCTTCCTGATATAGTGTCTGCTAGAAGAGTTGCAGCTCTGACTAGAGTGCCTCCGCTGGTAATGATAGGTGAGTCCATGAAAGATTGATTGAGGTGTACATCTGCTTGGTCTGCCACGATTGATCCTGTGGCTGCTATTGATTCTGTGCCAAAAACAGACCCGTTAGCAGGGTATATGTAAGCATACATCGTGGTGTGACCTGAAGAATTATTAGCACACGAAACCCATAATCTCCACCACTCTCCATAATCGTCAGCTCCGAACCCTGCCGCCACCGCTGCCGTAACTTCAGTAGTTTCACCTGTGGAAGTGTTAAGATGAATAGTGGCATTTATATCAACCCCACCATCAGTATATCTTATTCTCAGTGCGGGGAATCTTGACGTGATTGCATCTTTTTTAACAAACACAGAAAATATATGTGTGTTAGAGTCGTTAGGGATTGCTATAGAGTCTGTTATTGCTTCACCACTAGCACCTACGTTATCCTCTAATGTATATGCCGCATTTGCAACTCCATCCACACCAATCTCATTGGCTGTAGTTCCAGGAGTACCAACTGGCAACCAAACTGCAGCATTATCAAATTCCCTGCTGTCCGTACAAACATTCTCACTAGCCGCCTCCAGCTGAATAGCCAAACCGGTTGCATAGCCAACCACCGTCCAGTCTATATCGTTGTCGGCTACGGTATCACCACCTATATCAGAGTCAGCTATAACTACTGCTGTGGCATCAGAAGTACCCCCAGAACTGGTCATGTAGACTCTGTTGCCTGCCGTGGTGAGAATGGCTACCTGCTCACCTGCTGCAAAGACTGTACTTACCGCATAGGACTGGAAGGGAGTAAACACCTTGATCAATCCAGATGATGTAGATTTTATGGTGTATGGATTAAGGGTGTTTCCCGATGTGTCGGTTGTATAGAATCTACTATCAGCAGATACCCACCTCCCACCTACAATAGCCTGTACATCGGTTGGTATTCCGGTGACCAGCCGTGGAGGATTGACTGCCGAAGGATCGCCCACATACCCCCAGCAGGTTCTTACGGTTGCCGCACATGTAAAGGTTGAGTCCTGCTTTATGAAGTTAAGAACCCACTGAATGAAAGGCAAATCACTCATATATTCGGTAATAGCAACTGACAACAGGTTTTTCAAATTGTCATAGGTCAACTTAACAAGTTTATCGTCATTTTCAGAATCAGAAACGCCTATCCCATCATCACCAGCCAATGCGCTCTTTTCTGTTGCCGATGCGATTGCTATCCCGATGTGTTCAGGTACTGGTTTTGCTTCCATTTTTTCACCCTATCTTATTTCTTCATACCTAGCAATGAAACGAGTTCTGATTTTATCAATCTCTTCGTTTATCGCGGTAGCGTCCTTGTTTCTAGCCTCAAAAGCTTTCCTTCTATCCCGAAGCTTGCGCAGTCTTTTCTCTGAAGCCCGGGCCAGGAGGATTAACTTAAATTTCTTATCAGTTTTAAGTCTTGCAATCTCTTCCTTGTCAGCAACCTTGATCTGGTCATGCAGGGTCATAACATCGGCAACCCTTTCTCGATAAAGATTAGAGTCGGTACCCTCAAACTGCTCACCATAGAACCTTCTCACCATAGGTATGCGCCGAGGGGAGATATCGCCTCTTGCAGCCCGTATCGGCAGATTAAGAGTATCTTTAATAAACCTGCCAGCTGATCCAGTGTAGGTGTCAACTATCAAATCCAGTGACTCAGGAGAGACATCAATCAAACCTTTTTTAACCGTATCGCCACCGGTCATCCTGTTAAGGGATTGTGCAACAAACTTACTGGCAGGCGAAACAGACTTCCAGAATCTTTGTGAATCAGGCTTCGGCCGACCGTATGGACTCTTGCCAGGCATAAGGTCGCCACCAAACCAAGTTTTCTCCTCAGAGATCATAGCCACCGGATCACCAGCTGTTGGCATAATGGTTTGCAGCAGTGTTGCCGAAGAAACCGGATTAAACGTATTCATAAAGGTAGAGGCCAGCCGCGCCATCCCCTTTGTCTGCTTGTACTCTTTACCTGCCATGTTTGTGGCGAATCCTTTTGCTAACTCATCGCCGATCGCATAAAAGATATTATAGCCGTAAGGCATTGGAATCTTTATCTTTTTACCGCCCTCAAGCATAAAAATAATGTTTCGTTCCTTTTCGCTATCATCGATCTTGTCATAAAAAGGAATACCGTCTTCATCATCACCACCAGTGGCCAAGGCCAGGAAGTGCATAGCAAAACCGGTAGCGACTATTGCTCCCAGCATTTTCCGGACAGAACTACTCCTGACAGCCGCCTTTATCATCCTGATATTACCCTGGATCCCGGCATTGGCGAACATATATAGAGCGTTGAGATTAGGACCGGCAGCCCCCCTCCTGGTGAAGTCGACCGTCAAATTGCTTACGGTCAAAGCCGCCTCACGTTTATTGATGCCCATGGTGTTAACCAGGTGATCATAAGTAGACAGCCGCACACCATTCTCAATGGCAACATTTGAGGCCTCCAGGAGATCGCTGAGCTTGCGCAGGGCCTTCTTGGTGGTGTTGCCCTCCTGGTAGAGCTTCATCTCGTTACCAAGCTCTTTTGCGAGGTCTGCCACGTTATCGTATGACTGCATCCACCCTATCTTGCCGCCGTTCTTCTCAAAGTCGCGGTAGATGCGGCCCCATTTGGAGTCTTTATTGCGCTCTGCCTTGAATATTCCCTTTATGGCTGCCGGGATATTCTTGGCAATTTTCTTCTGGCCGCCCTTGGCCGCCGAGTCCTCCATGTTTACCCCAGCCGTTTGCAGATCCCTGAAAAGATTGGTAACGATAAACTCAGGAGAAAGGGTAGTATTGAGCGAAGCCAAAAGCCTGGTCAATTTCCCCATGGCCTGGACGATCGGACCCATGCCGACATCAACATCCTTGATAGATTCCATCATCCTCATCATGGTGGCGTCACCATGATTAACCATGATGGTGTACCGCTTTCCGTCTATCTTTACATGGACACCATTTGCCGGCTCCTGCATTTCAGGATAAAATATTACATTGCCATCCTGATCATGGCCTGCCTGTTTCGGACTCTCCTCTATCCACCAGCTTTCGGTGTCAGGATTATCTTTTACCAGCTGATAAAGTTTTTGCCCGGTAAGAGCCTTGTGTTTCCTTGAGATGGCCGCCTGGCGATTAGCCACGCTATTTGCCAGGATATCAACAACCTTTCTCTGGGAACCGACAGCACCCTTGATAGCTTTCCCGAGAGGGCCTGTGCTTCTACCACTTGATGGCTTGCCATCGACAAACCCGTCACGGTTAAAAGGCATGTAATAATCGTAGGTGCTTCTAATCACATTGGCCTGAGTGGCGGTAATCTCCCCGCCTTCAACGAGATCGACCAACCGGCCATCGTTGATCTTAGCCAACATTCGCCGACCGCTCTCGATATCTTCGAACCGATTATCAGACTCCCACTTGTCCTGGATACCACCGGACTCCTCGTCAGTCATCCCGGCAAAATTAGAACTGCGATCGTCCCAGCTTGCTTTTTGCTCCAATAACTGTTGGTATCTTTTCTCGGCCGCCTCCTGCCTGCCGGCCAAAGTCGCCGGGGTCCCCTTGCGCTCTTCCTCAAGGGTAAACTTCCGGTTGTCCAGAGCCTTGCCTTTTTCCGCAATATCCCGGCCAAGCTGATCAAGGCCCTCAAACTCGATATTGAGAAGATCTATATAGTCGTCACGCCTTTCCTCTTTCTCGATGTTCGAGTCGGCATTGGCAATATTAAAACGGAGATCGTCCGCAGCATTACCGGTTTTTATAGATGCGATCGTATTCAGATATTGCCGGGCATTAATTCGCCTCATCTGCTCGTTTCGCTCTGGCACATGCTTGACCATGGCGTATTCTTCCAGGTCGGCAATCTCCAGTCCTGACTTGGCAAGATGCTCAAGAAGTGGATTGACCTCTTCTTCGCTGAATCTCTTTGTCTCGGCCGCGGTCTTTTTCCCGCGAAGCCTTTCGGCCATAAGATAATTGCTCGCCTCTTCCTGCTTACCATACCGGTTTTGAACCAAACGCTTAGGATCGTCCCGGTCGGCCCAGTGGTAAACAAGCCGTTCCCAGCGATCTTTCCACTTAGGATCAAGATTGTTTATCCAGAGGGAGGCTTTATCTGTTACAAAGTTTGATGCAGCGGGAGTATCCGCTATTGGCTCTACAACCTCTCTTTCAACTTTTTTATCTGAGACCTTGGGTTTAACTGGTTCTTTAGTTGGTGGTTTTTTCTTGCCGGCACCAATTTCAATGGCCCCGGCCTCAGCTCCAAGAGTGAATTTATCAAGATGCTCGTTAAGTTTTTGGTACATCTTCTTGACGCGATCGGCTATTTGCCGATATGTATTACCAAGCTTTGCCTTTAATTTTCTACTAAATTGCAACAACGTTTGGCCAGCTTTGAAAATTGAGACAACGAGATCTTCAAGAATATATGCCCGGCCATCTTCCGATGTAATGGCTGTTTTGGTAGAGAAAACACCTTCTACTTCATCAACCTGAGCCGCCTGGCTATCGCTCAAAGGCTCCGCGCTGGCCGACAACTCGGCCTCAACCTCTTCAAGGCGGTTTGATTTTTCCTCAAGCTCTTTATCTTTCGGGTACTCGCGGGTTACCAGTTTTTCAAGGTCAGGGATTACCTCTGAGGCCTGGTCGACCCGGCCCTTCAGAAACCTGACCCGGTGCTTAATATCATCAGTAGCGCCCTGGACACCCTTGAAGGCACCATATATCTGAGGATTAACAAAGCCGTCTTTGTCAGGATGAGTTGAATACCGCTCACTGACGATATAAACCTTGTCACCATCTTTGGTTTTCGCATCGCGCTCGAAATAGAAGTCTATGGTTTTATTCTTGCCCTCTCCAATAACTTGAATCGCCACATCGATATCAATTCCGTTGTAACTGATCTCTGCGGCCTTCTCGACATCGACCTCTTCACCATCGGCCTTGACTATTAACTCGTTGGCAATACCGGCAAGCTGACCAATGGCATGTTTGCGCCTTATGTGGCGCTTGCCATCGATGGTCATGTCAAAAAGAACCCTGTCGCCAAGCACATCATCTATTGCATCGATGGCGGCCATCTTTGACCGATAAACCTTACCATCCACTTCAACACTGAATTTTGCCTTGTCATCTTTAGCCTTAGCGGCCATTTCGTGAATGTAGTCAGTGGATCCGGAATCACCCCAGTAGAACTTATTCCCGTCAATATCTACAACCCGGGAGTCCGCAGATTCCTGAGCAACAACCTTGGCCTCTTGGATGGTTGAGGAGAACTCATTGAATACCTCAAGCCTGGCTGGACCGGTTGCCAGGTCTTTCTTTGCATCTTCCAAAGATTCTTTATGGCCCCACATCTGCCGATTAAAGGCTTTCTTCATTCTCTTGAGGCGATCGATCTCGGCAGCCAGCTGAACACGCTCAAGCTGAAGCGGCTCTCCGGAGGCAATGGCCGCTATTTCTGCCATTCCAACACTGTCTTCGTCTTCAAACTCCATATTGAAGTCGCCGGTATAATGCCTAATCCCGTTGATCATCTTCAGCTTGGTAGCATTTAATGACCAGAGCTTTGCGTCAACCGTTGTGTCCGTGGTATAGGCAATAATCTCTATCTGGAAATTATCGTCACCATATTTCTCAAGGAGAGAATTTCCCTGCCTGATTATTCGGCCTTCCCGCTGTTCGATGTCTGATGGCTTCCAGGTAACATCACCATGATGGAGAGCAACAAGCCTTTCCTGCACGTTGGTACCGGCACCCATCCTTGGTGTCGAACCGATAAGAACCCGCACAGACCCGCTATTAACTTCCTCAAACAAGGCCTTTTTCTGATCGTCGGTGTTTGCCTCCTGGACAAAGCGAATTTCTTTTTCAGGAATACCCTGAGCAATCAGGTTGTCTTTTATTTGCTGGTATGCGTTCCATTGGCTGGTCTGGGCCAGTCTGATCTCTTCGATCTCATTGACGTTATATTTGTCAAGCTGATCAATAATCTTACCAAGTTTGCGCTCATCTCCAGCACGATCGGCTTTTTCCATCTTCTCGACAAGAGAGTCATAAGCCTTCAGCTTTGCAACATCACCCTTGGATTTCGGAACACTGCGATCGAGGAAAACTAATTGAGTGCCTTTATCTGCATCCCATTTCTTATAAATCCTGAAGACATTCTCAGCGACCTTCTCAAGCTTCCCGCCTTCCTCTTTACTTCTTATGGTAGGGTCAACCGCCCGTGCATCGAGAGAAACCTTCCTGGCCCGGTCCATGAGGCGCAACCGCTCTGCGTTTCGCTCCTTAACATCGGTGATACCTTCCAGGCCTTCAAAATCAGCGA
>DAOVJK010000195.1 GCA_030673265.1 Pseudomonadota bacterium
AAGCAAATAACTCCCAGACAGCAGGCCCCGGATAATAGATGAAAAAGAAGCTCCTGATAATACCCAACTGGCTACTTGGCCTGATAATCACCATCCCCTTGCTGGTAGGCATGCTCAGTGAATACCCCCCCCTCCACGCTCTGGACCTGAAGGCATATGATCTATTAACAATGCTGCGCCAGCGCGATCTGCCAAGTCCGGTTGTTATCGTCGAAATTGACAGAAAAAGTATCGATGAAATCGGGCCATGGCCATGGCCCCGGTCATACATGGCGGATATTGTCAGTATAATTTCCGAAGCCAGGGCCAAGGCAATTGGGCTTAATATCCTGTATCAGGGTAAGAGACTGAACCCGGCCCTGCAGGAAATAAGAAAGATAAGAAGGTCCCTTGCCAATATTCCGGGCAGCGATGGCAACATTGCCAGGGCCAATGATCTCTTAGGCAAAATAAGTAAAAAAATCGACTACGACTCCCTTTTGATCTCAGCGGTCAAGCCCGCCCAGAACGTTGTCTTATCGATGCAATTTTCCTGGTTGTTTACAAAATCACAGCCAGCGGAGGTACCTGGCTGGCTCACTAAAAACAATATTGAGCAGAAGCAAAGCCCCCTGACCAGCGAACAACTGATTCGTGAACTGCAAAACCCTCTACTGGCACTCAAAGATGTTCGCCAGCCAACAAGCATGCGGGTGCCTTTCGACGATCTTGCCGCAGTAGCGGGCCGCTATGGTCACATAAACCATCAACCAGACTCTGACGGGGCCATCCGTCAGGAAAGCCTTATCATCAACTACCAAAACCAGTTATTCCCATCGCTTGCCCTGCAGATGGCCATGGCCTACGATGACCATAAATTTTCAGATATCAAGCTTATCCGCGACCACAATATCAATAAGGCTATTCAGTACTCCAAAAAACGTCTAGCGACGTCGCACGACTTCAAGATGCTGATCGACTATAACGACAGTCCATTTGTGATTTCCCGTTTGTCGTTCAGCGATGTCCTGAACGACAAAATAACCAAAGGAACCCTTGAAGACAAACTGGTGCTGATCGGCATTACTGATCCGGATTTGACCCGGATATACAAAACCCCCATCGGTTTGGATAAATCAGGGGTTGAAATCACCGCTGAGACCGTAGAAAATATTGTCAACAACAGCTTCATCCAGAGACCGAGCTGGGCCTGGTTTCTGGAATGTCTGGTCTTGCTCTATTTCGGCATAATCCTCTTGTATATAAATGATCGCCTCAATGCATCAACCAGCTTGATGATCCTGGGAACTTTTCTCTGTGGCTGGTTGGGGCTGACTGCTTTTTTGTTCATCAATAACGGTCTGTGGTTCTATATTGCCCCACACACTTTGGCCATCTGCTTAGGATTTGGCCTGCAGAGACTTAATCACCTGCAGGCCGCCTCCGGTAAAAAAGTAGATGAACATACCGAAATGAACAAAATGCTTGGCCTGTCGTTTCAGGCTCAGGGCTTGCTTGATATGGCCTTTGACAGTTTCAGGAAGTGCTCCCTGAACGATGGCGCTGTTAAAGAGGCCCTCTATAATCTGGCCCTGGATTTTGAACGTAAGCGAATGTTCAATAAAGCCATCTCCGTTTACGAGTACCTGCTTAAAGGCGGCAAACATAAAGATGCACATGATCGCATCTGGCGACTCCGTCGGGCGGAATCCAAGACAATAGGCGGCGCGAGGAATAGCGAGCGCCTGGAAAACACGATCATATCCAATAACGACACTCAAACCAGGCCGACATTGGGCCGGTATGAGGTAATTAAGGAGATCGGCAAAGGTGCCATCGGTACGGTCTATCTAGGCAGAGACCCCAAAATCAACCGAAAGGTCGCGATCAAAACTCTGCGCTACGACCAGGTTGACGATGCACAACTGGCCGAAGTCAAAGAGCGCTTCTTCCGTGAAGCAGAGGCCGCCGGTCGCCTTAGCCACCCCAACATTGTTACTATTTACGATGCGGGGGAAGACTATGACATCACCTATATGGCTATGGAATATCTGGATGGTCACGACCTGGCCCGCCATTGTAAAAAGAACAATCTGATGCCGATAAAAGTTGTTCTCAATATTATCGTCAGGGTCGCTTTTGCCCTGGATTATGCCCATAAATACAAAGTCGTGCACCGGGATATTAAACCGGCGAACATCATGCTAACCGAGAAAGGGCATGTCAAAGTTACCGACTTCGGGATAGCCAGAATTACCAGCTCCGAAAGCACCCAAACCGGGGTAATCCTCGGCACCCCTAATTACATGTCCCCAGAGCAGGTTCTCGGCAGAAAGCTTGACGGTCGCTCCGACATTTTTTCACTGGGAGCAGTCTTTTATGAACTGCTGACCGGCGAAAAGCCCTTTAAAAGTACTAATATCGGCAATCTCATGCATAATATTGCCAGTGCCAAATTTAAACCAGTCTGTGAACTACGGCCGGACATACCTCCATGTTGCGACACCTTAATCCGCAAAATGATGACCAAGAGCCGCACCAAACGGTTTAGCACTGCCGGCGAGGTAGTCATTGAAGCACAACAATGTTTAGGAAGTCTGTGAACAACAAACCCGCCGCCCATGTTTTGATCGAAATAGATAATATCATCGGGAGTTGACCAGTTGAAGTTCAAAGTGTTCGGCCAAACAGATCCAGGCATGAAGCGCAGCAAAAATGAGGACAGCTTCGGCATCGATCAGCAACTTGGCCTTTTTGTTGTGGCGGACGGCATGGGCGGCCATGCTGCCGGAGAAATTGCCAGCAAAATGGCCATCGATGTAATTACGGATTACGTCAAACGCACAGTCTCAACCAACGAGCCATACCTGACCGGATTCAACAGCAGATATTCCAGAACCGGCAATCGCCTTAGTTCTGCCGTCATCCTGGCAAACCAGCTGATCTCGGATTCAGCCACCAATCGCGAAGATTGGCAGGGGATGGGCACCACTCTGGTCGCCGCCTGGCTACCCGACCCGGATGCTCCCCTGCTGTCTATTGCCCATGTTGGTGACAGCAGGGCCTACCTGCTTCGCTATGGCGAACTGAAGCAGCTCACTACAGACCATTCGCTGGTGGAGGAACAGGTAAAGAGTGGCCTTATCAGCAAGGAAGAAGCCGCGTCATCTTCAATCAGAAACATGATAACCAGGGCTCTGGGTTTCAGGGAGAGAGTTCATGCCGATGTTACCGAGACCGAGCTGGAGCCCGGCGACAAATTACTCCTCTGTTCAGACGGATTAAACACCATGTTGACCGACAAACAGATCCGTGCCATCCTCAAATTAACCGGCAGTCTGGAAAACACCTGCCAACAGCTGATCAGCGCTGCCAACGACAAAGGCGGCAAAGACAATATTACCGTCATCATCGCCAGCTTCCTGTAAAACCGCCATTACCGCCCCTTACGAATCATCTCCGCCAAAAAGATCATGGGCCTCTATGTATTCAGCCACTGCGGGAGAAATCAAGCCGTCCATAGAGCCGCCAGACCCGGCTTTTTCGCGAACGTCAGTGGAAGAAATAGCAATGGGCGGCATATTAACAGGATAGATCCGGCCCAAACGGTCAGAGGCGGCCCAGCATGATCTGCCGGCATCAAATGAGTAATGGCCAAACCTGTCGATCAGCGTACCAATCAGACCCAGGGGATACTCAGGACGAGCTACAACTACAAGATCAGCATAATCAAGCAATTGCTGACCTTTTTCCCAGGTATCGAGTTCAACAAAGGTATCCATACCAATAATAAAAAACAATTGGACTCCCGGATCCAGGAACCCCCGCAACTCTTTAAGGGTATCAATAGAATAAGAGGGCCCGGTTCTTTGCAGCTCAATATTTGATACAAAAAAGCGGGGCTTGTCGAGAACAGCGATGTTTACCATGGCCGAGCGGTGCTGAAAAGAAGTTAGCTTGACATGCCCCTTATGGGGAGGGCGGGCAGCTGGGATGAACAGAATTGAATCAAGTTCGAGAACATCCAGGACATAATCCGCCAAGCTCAAATGACCGTTATGGATCGGATCAAAAGTGCCACCCAACAGACCAATCCGTCGGCCCCACTGTTTAATCACATCGCCATCATCCGTCTTTATCTCGGCCATATTCATATAGCGGCACGATCCTGTATTACTGAATGGCAAACTGCCCGGCTTTACGCCACAAAGACACCGGCAGACAGAGCCTTTTAAGGGGACAAGAGGGGTTAATAAAGCCAAAGCAGCGCTGGTTAAACGCCCCACTTTCGGCAAGAAGTACAGGGTCCACGGGCAATTAACTCCGTACCTGCCCCTCACCATAGACAATGTATTTAAGGGCGGTTAGTTCCTTAAGACCCATAGGGCCATAGGCATGAAGCTTGGTAGTGCTTATTCCTATTTCAGCGCCAAGACCAAACTGCCCCCCGTCATTAAAGCGAGTAGAGGCGTTGATCATTACGGCCGAAGCATCGACCTCCTTCAAGAAACGTTGGGAGTTGCGGTAGCTTTCGGTAACAATGACTTCGGTATGTTGGGAGCCATATTCGACGATGTGATCCATGGCCCCATCAAGATCATCGACCACCCGGACCGCCAGGATCAGATCCAGAAATTCCTTACCCCAATCATCATTCCGGGCCGGTTTAGTACCAGACAAAATCCGACAGGTCTCCTCACAACCCCGCAACTCAACCCCGACCTCAGTCAAGGCCTTAGCTACCACCGGCAGAAAACTGTCGGCAATATTACGATGGACAAGCAGGGTTTCCAGGGCATTACATACCCCGGGCCGCTGGGTCTTACTATTCATGATCAGGTCAACCGCCATCTGTTGCTCGGCGCTGTCATCAACAAAGAGATGACAAACTCCCTTATAGTGCTTGAGAACCGGAATCCGGGAATTCTCCGAGACGAACCGAATCAGACCCTCTCCGCCACGGGGGATAATCAGGTCGACATACTCCTCCAAGGTCAACATTACGTTAATAGCTTCACGGTCGGTAACCGGCACGACCTGCACAGCGGCCGGATCAATACCTGCTGCCGCCATCGCCCCTTGGAGGACCTTGGCAAGAGCCAGATTTGAATGAATGGCCTCGGAACCGCCCCGCAGAAACACGCTATTACCGGCCTTAATACAAAGTGCTGCCGCATCTACAGTAACGTTGGGTCGCGACTCATAGATAATTCCAATCACACCCAGGGGAATCCGCATCTTGCCCACCATGATGCCGTTGGGACGCTTGGCCATTTCAGCAACCTCACCAACCGGATCCGGCAACACCGCAACTTCATGGAGCCCTCCGACCATGGCGTCGATGACCTTGTCGGATAGTTCCAGACGGTCCAGCATGGCCGCCGACAGCCCCTTGGCCCGACCGGCCTCAAGATCCTTCTGGTTCTCCTGCTTTATAAAATCAGCCTTTGCCAGGAGACCATCAGCCATCGCCAGCAATAGTCTATTTTTAACATCGGTTGATAATGCCGCCATTTCCCGGGCTGCACGACGTGCCTGAACAGCCATTTCGGTAATTTGTTGTTTAATCGCCATTTTTCCCTCAAAAAAGCTATTTTAAAAGATTATTGCCAACCATTAACCAAGATTAATTCTAACATACGCCTGTAAAATTTAAAGAGCAAGATTTGTTGATAGAAGAACCAAAAAGCCGCCACCTTCTTGGAAAAAGGCAAATGCCACAGCCAAGATACATGATGAGCACAGAGAGACTTTAGACAAAGAGAAGAAGTGGAATCAGGAAAAGACCAAGGCGAAACACCAAATATTCTAACACACTAGCCCGCATATTTCACCAGTCGAGATGCCGGATAGGCAAAGTATGATGTTTTCAGCTATACTTTAGTATGCTGAAAGGCTTATACAGCAGACTATACGGATATATCGGCTGGCCCGCAGGGTGAGTAGTTTTGAAAAACAAACCATGTATTTCATTTGCTACAAACTGTGACCTTGATATTCCACGGCAAGCCAAAGGTTTAACACACAAGTACAATCAGTTAAAATGACTTTTCAAAAATACTCATGAAATATGCGGGCTAAACTACCA
>DAOVJK010000148.1 GCA_030673265.1 Pseudomonadota bacterium
AAGGCGTATATAGGAACAAGTGGATGGAGCTATGAAGGCTGGAAAGATACATTCTACTCCGGAATTGCTAAAAAAGAATGGCTGAGTTTTTGTGCGAGGCAATTTACCGCTATCGAGGTCAACACAACATTTTATGGTTTGCAGAAAAAATCAACATTTGAACACTGGCGGGATATGACGCCTCCGGACTTTCGATTTTCCATCAAGGGTAATCGATTTCTCACTCACAACAAAAAGTTATTGGACCCACAGGAGCCGATTGGCCGAGAACGAGAAAGAGCATCAGGCCTTGGCGACAAACTCGAAACCGTGCTTTGGCAAATGCCGAAAAAGTTTGCAAAAAATGTTAAGCGCCTGGAAAAATTCGCCAAGGCACTAGAAGGCTGGAGCGAGGTTCGGCATACTCTGGAATTTCGGCATCCATCATGGTTCGATGATGAGGTGGCAGATTGCCTGCATCAATATCGTCTTGCTGCCTGTCTTTCTGATGCGGCCGACTGGCCAATGTGGGATAGGATTACAACTGATTTCGTTTATATTCGGCTTCATGGCCACATTCGAACCTATGCGTCTGCTTATAAAACTGATGGCCTCAGGCCATGGGCCGCAAGAATTCTTGAATGGTTACAGAAAGGGTATACAGTACATGCCTATTTTGACAATGATGCGGAAGGAGCCGCTCCATTTGATGCCTTGCTATTGCTTGACATGGTGAGCCAGGAAAGGGGAAAACAAAACGGCTCACCATATTGATGACGGCTCTCTTTTGATCCTGCCCGAATTAATGGACAGTTAGTTAAGCCACTTTTTTCATATTTTCCATAATTTTCTTCCGCCATTCTTACGCCAGAACCTAACCGTCAAATGCTCAGCACAAGCAAAGTGCTCGAATATTAATGACAACCATGTAATCTCAATATTGGATGGGAAAGACTGGTAGGTTGGGCGGTGCTTATGGAAACCGAGGACCAAGCCCGGCAGGTTAAAAAATATGTGGGGAACTGTTTTATAAATTGATTACTTTTGTTAAAGTAACCTTTACCAGGAAGAGATGTTGCTGACGCTTTAATCAGTTCATAAAAATAAAGAGGAATGCGGTGGAATCATTAGGAATCTGTTTAGGTGCTTCAACAATCAGTCTTGTCGGCCTAAAAAAAACAGAGCAGGAAAGCAAGGTCCTTTGGACCAAAAATCAATCCCATGAAGGAAATCCTCGACGCTGTTTAACAACCCTGCTCGGCCAGGTAGATGGCTTAAAGAATCTACGAATTGGGGTTACAGGCCGAAAATTCAGAAAACTTCTTTCTTTTTCCTCTCTTTCTGAACCAGAGGCGATAGAGCTGGCATACCGTCATATTCTTCCCCCTCATCATCCCTGCAGAGTCATCGTCAGTGTTGGCGGGGAAACATTTATGGTGTATCACCTGGACGAGGACGGCAGGATCCAGAATATCCATACCGGCAACAAGTGCGCCTCCGGTACCGGTGAATTTTTCCTGCAGCAGTTGGGCCGCATGGGACTCACGCTGGACGAGGCAGGTCGCCTGGAAAGCCCGGAAACTATTTATCGGATGTCGGGGCGCTGCTCGGTCTTCTGCAAGAGCGACTGCACCCATGCCCTCAATAAGGGAATACCCAAAGCACCGGTAGTTGCAGGTCTTTCCTCCATGATGGCAGGAAAAGTTATCGAGCTGCTCAAAAAAATCCCCAAAACCTCGGTGATGCTGGTCGGCGGCTGCTCTCGCAATCAGTCCATGGTTCATTATCTGCGCGAGGAAATTAACGATCTCTTTATCCCGGCCGAGGCTCCCTGGTTTGAAGCCCTGGGGGCGGCGCTCTGGGCATTGGACCATGAGACAGTCCCCTTTATCGACATTGAACACATCTTTCGTAATCACTCCACGAGCCTTTCCTTTCTTAAACCTCTCGGGGAATTCAAGAAAAAGGTGCATTTTAAAGAGCAGCCGCCAGCGGCCGCCGTTGCCGGTGATCGAACAATTCTCGGCCTCGACGTTGGCTCGACGACGACGAAAGGGGTCATTATGCGGCGACAGGATAAGGCGATTCTTGCCTCTGAATACCTGCGGACCAACGGCGATCCGATTGCTGCCTCCCGCCAGGTGTATCAGAGTCTGGCTGAACAGATCCACTGCCAGATATCCATCGAAGGACTAGGGGTTACTGGTTCCGGTCGGCAGATTGCCGGCCTCCATGCCATGACCGACGGCGTAATTAATGAGATTATTGCCCATGCCACCGCCGCGGTCTATTTTGACCCAGAGGTGGACACCATTTTTGAGATCGGTGGTCAGGACGCCAAATACACTTATATAACCAATGGCGTCCCCAGTGACTATGCCATGAACGAGGCCTGCAGTGCCGGAACGGGTTCGTTTCTTGAAGAGTCTGCCAAGGAAAGTCTCGGTCTGGATGTCACTGAAATAGGTCAGACCGCCTATCAGGCTGCCAATCCAGCCAACTTTAATGATCAATGCGCGGCCTTCATCAGCTCGGACATCAAGGGCGCGATTCATGACGATATCCCCCTTCCTGATATCGTTGCCGGCCTTGTCTACTCGATCTGCATGAACTACACCAACCGGGTAAAGGGTAACCGACCGGTGGGCAATAAGGTCTTTATCCAGGGCGGCGTCTGTTACAACAAGGCCATTCCGGCGGCCATGGTAGCCCTCACCGGCAAGGAGATGGTCGTCCCGCCTGAACCAGGGCTGATGGGCGCTTTTGGCGTGGCCCTGGAGGTGGAGCACCGCCTGAACCAGGGGCTGCTGCAGCCGCAAAACTTTGTGCTAACGGATCTGATTCAGCGGCAAGTCGAATACGGCAAACCCTTCACCTGCGGCGGCGGCAAGGAGTGTGACCGAGGTTGCAGAATCTCCCGCATTAAGATCAACGACAAAGTCTACCCTTTTGGCGGCATTTGTAACCGCTATGACAATATTATTCACAACCGTAAAATCGATACCGGCGCTCTTGATCTGGTCTCCCGGCGCGAACAGAGGGTCTTCCGAGACTTGGTTCCTCCTGATCCGGCAGATTCTCGACCCACTGTGGCCATGAATCGATCCTTCCTGGTCAACACCTATTTCCCTTTTTATCATCGTTTTTTTGCCGAACTGGGCTTCCGTTTGTTATTGCCCGGCACCGTTGACCCTGAAGGTATTGACCAACAGGGAGCCGCTTTCTGCTATCCAGTTGAGCTGGCCCACGGCTATGCAGCCTCCCTCCTGGAGGAGAAAGCGGATTTTTTCTTTCTGCCGCATCTGATGGGCATTCACTCGGAGAGCTCCAAGGAGACCTCATGTGCTTGTGTTCTGGTCCAGGGCGAACCTTTTTACCTCCGTTCGGCTTTTCCCGGCTTTGCTGATCAACAGACCCTCTCGCCGACTCTTGATTTTTCAAAGGGGATGAGCACCAATCTCCCTGCTTTTCAGGATGTTGCTCGCCGGATGGGGGTAGATCCAGCCCTTGTCCAACCGGCCCTGCAGGAGGCCATGGCCGCCCAGGAAAGCTTTTTTGCCGATATCCGCCAACTTGGCGAAGAAGCCCTGGCCACACTGGCAGACGCCCCGGAAAAATTTGCGGTAATATTGTTCGGCAGGCCGTACAATAGCTTTGCAGCAGTGGCCAATAAGGGCATCCCTGCCAAGTTCGCCTCCCGCGGCATCCTGATTATTCCCTTTGACATGCTGCCATACAGCAATGAGGAGTTGGAGGCTGATCACAACATGTACTGGGCCATGGGCCGCATGATCCTCAAAGGGGCCCATTATGTCAAAAAACATCCCAACCTTTTCGGCACCTACATCACGAATTTTTCCTGCGGTCCGGATTCCTTTATTGTCAGTTTTTTTCGAGATGTAATGGGCCGCAAGCCCTCGCTCACCTTGGAACTTGACAGCCACACCGCTGACGCCGGTATTGAAACCCGGATCGAGGCCTTCCTTGATATTGTCAGCAACTACCGGCAGACAACGTCACAATCCGCTCTTCTGAAAAAAACAACTGCCTTTCGTCCCGCCGTCATGGAGCTGCATGGCGGCAAGGCTGGTGTTCGTACTTCAAGGGGCTGTTGGCTGCCCTTGACGGATGAGCGGGTCAAGGTGGTCCTGCCGGCCATGGGCCGTTTTGGCACAGCGCTGTTGGCCAAATCCTTTGTCCGCGCAGGCATCCGCGCCCAAGCCCTGCCGCCGGCTGATGAGGAAGTGTTAAAGCTGGGGCGCGGTAATTCAACATGCAAGGAGTGCCTTCCTCTCCAGGTCACGGTGGGATCTTTGCTCCATTATCTGCAGCATCGTCCGGCCGGGGAAGTTACTGCCTTCTTTATGGCCAGTGCCGATGGTCCCTGTCGCTTCGGGCAGTATCATGTTTTTTCCCGGAGAGTAGTTGAAAAGCAGCAAATTGCCGATGCTGCCATCCTGACTCTGACCTCAACCAACAGCTATGGAGGTTTAGGCGACCGTTTTATTCTGGCGGCCTGGCGGGCTGTGGTTATCGGTGATATTTTTGATGAAATCTGGGCTACAATCCTGGCCGCGGCCGTAGATCAGCAACAGGGCCTTGCCATTCTTGACTGTGAATATCAGGCTGTTCTCACCACCATTGACAAGGGCTGGCCGGTTATTGCCAGACAGCTGACAAAGAGCGCCGGCAAACTAGCCACCATTTCACTCAAGAAACCGTATAACGAAATCCCCAAACTCTCCCTCATCGGCGAAATTTATGTCCGTCATGATCCCATTGCCCTGCAGCAGCTGATTGAGCGCCTGGCAGACCGTGGTTTTATAGTGCGCACCGCCCCTAACAGTGAATGGTTTAAATATGTGGACTGGCTGATCAAGGAAAGAATAGAAGGTAAACGTACTTTTGGCTTCCTGCTTCGCCACCAGGTCAAGAGGTATTTCGACCTGAAAATCAGGCAAAGGCTGACGCCCTCCGGCCTATTCTACCATGAAGAAAATGGCGAGGTGGAACAGGCTATCGAGGCTGGCAGAAAATTCATCTCACCAAATCTCACCGGCGAAGCAATTTTGACCGTAGGTTCCGCCTTGCATGAAATCCTCCATCCGGCCTGCGGCGTTATCTCCATTGGTCCTTTTGGCTGTATGCCTAGCCGGGTGGCCGAGGCCATCCTTAATGAAAAATTTACCAGCCTGGAAAAAAGGGCCCTGGTCAATGGCGATGGCCGATTGGCACCTCTGCTGGCCAATGAGCGTAAGTTCCCATTCCTGGCAATTGAAACAGATGGCAATGCCTTTCCGCATATCGTCGAAGCACGCCTGGAGGCTCTTTGCCTGCAAGCCCGACGTCTCAACGATCTATTGCTTGAGCATACTGCTATAAGATAATGTGAAAAGTGATAATAAAGAAAAAATACTATAGAAAATCATAAATTAGTCCTTCCCGAATACTTGAATCACTATGGTTATCTCTTTGGTGGTTATCTGTTTAATTGGGTTGATGAGTATGCATACATTTAAGTGAGGTCTCGTTTGGCTGATGCAACTAAATGATCGGCAAGCCGGGTCGGTTCCGGCAGGCGATAACCAGTAGCGCAGGCGAGAATAAGCTGTTCGGCGGTGGGCAGATCGATTTTATGGCCGACACTGATAAAGACCGGTTTCACATTATCCCTGGTACGAAGAACAGTTCCCACCACTTTGCCTTTATCCATTAATGGTGATTTGTCTCCTTTCTCTGATCCAGGTTCCTGGTAATCTCCAATTAATCGGCTTTTAGCGCAGCCAACAGCGGGCAGATCAATAATTATTCCGATGTGTGTTGCAATGCCACACCGGCGGGGATGGGCGATTCCCTGGCCATCGCAAATCAGGACATCTGGAGTGTTCCGTAATTTACGAAGTGCGGTAATAATAGCTGGACCCTCCCGGAATGTGAGAAGGCCTGGGATATAGGGAAAATGGAGTTTAGCGGTGACAGTATGTGTTTCTACCACTTTGGCTGTCTTTATACACCAGAGAACCACGCCGGCAATACACTGGGCGTGTTCTTTTGAAAAAGCGGCATCAACCCCTGCTATATACCGAAAGGGTTTCCTGGGTTTTGTTTCCTTTCTCAATAAGGCAAGTCTTTGTTGAATGGCAATGGCCTGTTTTGGGGAAACCAACCAATTATGAGGAGGACGGCATATGTCCATTTGCTATCAGCACGAGAGAGTTTTATGGAAGAATGGTTGGCCCAATCATCCAGTGAAGGGACCAAAGGTTTTTTTGCATCGTAGATGCACGTTTCTCCCCTTCATTTATGAGCTTAAATATTGAAGAGGGAAGATTATTGAATCATTTATATTATTGTACTAACGATTCAATATATATATTTTCGAGAATAAAAGCGACCGAAAATAATGCCATCAACGAAAGTCGATTTCCGTTTTCTATGCCACCTTCGTGTGTTATATTGACTTTATAAGCGCTTGCTCCCTGTTGTATGGCGACTATATAATGAGCGACTTTTTTATGCGAGACCCACTCAAGCACTCAGCAGATATAATTATCAGCACAATTTTCACTGTTGACCGCCGTGTCTTGCTGTTCGGTGAGACAGGTATAGGCAAATCCACTTTAGTAAGAGAATTGGCCCAAAAACTGGGAGAATCGGGGCGAACCTGTTTTTGTCTGAACGCGGATCCGGGTTCCCCTTCCTTTGGTATACCTGGGGCTGTTTGTCTGGGGAGTTGGCAGGAAGAAAGATGGCAACTTCTCCATTTTGAAGCCTTATGTAGTCTGGATGCCGGTAGATTTCGTCTACCATTGGTATCTGCGGTAAAACGGCTGGCAGGTATGCATAACACCGGAATACTTCTCGTTGATGCCCCGGGAGTGGTAAGAGGTGTTGCAGGGGCAGAGCTGTTAACCGGCCTGGTGGAAGCGGCAGTAATTGATGCCGTGCTAGTTCTTGTCAGAAAAGGCAAGAAAGTGCCTCTCGCCAATGAACTGAACAGCTTCCATGCTGCTGTTTACTTTGTTGAAGCAGCCTCTATGGCTCGTTGCCCCAGTAAACGGCAACGCTCACGTTATCGTCGTCGGTTATGGAATATATACTTGAGCAAAGCCGTTGAAAAGAAAATACAGCTTTCCGAGGTAATCCTTACCGGCACTCCTCCACCCCTTGAGGCGAAAGATGAATGGCAAGGACGTCAGGTTGCCCTGCTTTCACAGCAACACACTCTGGCCCTCGGAGAGGTGATTGGA
>DAOVJK010000307.1 GCA_030673265.1 Pseudomonadota bacterium
CATCAAAACGGTTGTCGTAAAACCCTCCGCCATCTACCAGTATACAGGGACCTCCTGGAAGTTCCATGAGGGCGGAACTCCCCTGCCCCACATCAATCACTGTCATCCTCAATTCACTACGGCCGTACCGCTCGTTGACCCAGTAGCCCACGTCTGCCAAAGCGACTATTGCAAGGCCAATCAGCAGGGGCCTTGCCCGGCGGGTTTGCCTGAAGTTAAAGAGAACCCATGCCAGGGCATAGTAAAGTCCAATCTCGATCAAGGTGGGAGTGACAGTCCTGACGGCAGCAAATGGCCACTTTGAAAAGAAGATTGCCAGGCCCATGCCTCCTTCAAGGATTACTGTCGCCCCTTTCATGATCCACAGGGCTATGGTTGCACTAATAGGCAAAAATAAGACAGCCAGCAGCCCCGCCGGCACGACCAGAAATCCAATCACAGGCACCATAAAGCAATTGGTCAAAATCCCGATGAGAGATGTTTGATTGAAATAATACAGGGTTATAGGAAAAGTACCCAGGATCGCAGTTGCGGATACAAGCAAGAAAAGGACCAGCCGCTTGTAAACTGTAGGCGGGCCGCCCCTGAGTCCAACAACAAAGGGAAAGTGCTTCAGCATGTAGAGGATGGCAAATACGGCAGTAAATGAGAGCTGAAAAGAGATTTCAAACAGAGCCGTGGGGCATATGATCAAGATCACAAGGGCTGCCAAAGTTAGGGTATTGATGGTGTCTCGTTCCCGTTCGAATAGCAAGGCCATCAAGAAGACCATCACCATGATAACAGCTCTCTGGGTAGCAGGGGACATCCCGGCCAAAAAGCCGTAGAAGAGAACAGGAAACAGACTCAAGAGGGCTGCACCCTTTGCAGGCCACGCAGCCAGGAGAACCCTTTGGGATCGGGCCAGAACAAATCGAAAGCCCAGAAAGGCAAGGGTTGCTACGATACCGATGTGGAGACCTGAGATGGCCAGCAGATGGGCAGTTCCGATCCGGTTGAAAACATCTCTAATCTCCCGAGAGACCTCGCTTCGATCGCCGATAAGAAGTGCCTTTATGACCCCCCTTGCATCCCGTTGAGCCGGTTGAGCCCGTTGAGCCGGTTGGCCCGTTGAGCCGGTTTCAGGGTCTTCTGGGGTGGAGGTGGCCTTGTCAATCAGGCTGGACACGGCTTGTCTCGACCGGTCTATGGCATGGCCCAGCCGGTAGGTCTTTCCAGGGTGCAGCCTGATAACAAAGCTCTCCCTGGAAACAGATGCAGAGGCATGTATTCCTCGAAAGGCCAGATACCGACGGTAGTCAAAACCACCCGGGTTGTTAAAGTTGCGAATCTCTTTGAGCCTTGCAAGACACGCCACGCGGTCCCCTAAGCGCAGACCGGCTACAGGCTCCCGGATTGTCACCCGTACTGCACCGCTTACCTTGTAAAAAACGCCTTTCCTTGCCAGGGATTCCGCTTTCAGTATGAAGCGCGTTCGGTCAGGGAATCGTTCCGGATGGCTATCCAATGTACCAATAATGTGCCAGGGTCTGTCATCAACAAAACGGGATACGTAGTTTGCCGGAAGTCGTGGTGAGGTCCAGCTTTGCAGGCTCAAGTAGCCCAGGATAAAGAAAAGAAAAAGGGGAAGCAAGTAGACCTTTTGCCTCTTCGAGACAAAAAGAACGGAGAATAGCAGGACAACAGCAACGACAAGAAACGTGCCGGAAAAGTTCGGCAGCCAAAGGCCCACGACAATTCCGGCCATGAGGGCCAACAACAGGGGAATCAGGGGCCTGGCATAAACCTGTGATCGTTCACAAACTCTCATATTGGTTTAGCCGGTTATGCGGTTTAGCCCGTTTGCCTGGTTTGGAGTGCGAAGGCCAACGGCCTGAGCACAGGGCAAGATCAACGTTAGTCTGAGGCGCTTTAAATTTGTGCCATTATAACCACAATCTCTTGTGTTTTATTATTGACAATTGATGGAGCTCTTGCTAATTTTTCATCTCAGAAACTCTACAACTTATTGAAACTATAGCACTCCCGCCTGCCAACGCCACGCACAGTATACGGTTTTAGTGCGAGTATACGTGGCAATGGCGGGCAGGTTATTGGCTTTGCTGCAATTCCACTATCTATGCTTGACGAGGTAAATTCAGGCTTATGAAATTGTTATTAAAAAATGGAGATATATTAGATCCTTTCACTGGGGACAGAAAAGAAATCGATATCTTAGTTAATGGCTCTAAAGTCAAGACGATTGCCAGAAATATAACAGATAAAGATGCCTCAATTATAGATGCAAAGGATAAGATAGTGATGCCGGGTCTCGTAGATGTCCATGTTCATTTCAGAGAACCTGGTCAAGAATACAAAGAAACAATTTATACTGGCTCACGAGCAGCCGCTGCTGGCGGATTCACAACCGTAGTGGCGGAACCCAATACTGAACCGCCCATAGACACCCCTTCTCGTATTAAGAAGGTGCTTAACATTGCAAGCGACCAAAGTATAGTAAACTTTTATTCTAAAGCGTCTATTACAAGCAGAATGGAGAGTAAGAGACTTGTGGATGTTCGGGCTTTAAAAGCTGCGGGTGCTGTTGCTATTTCAGACGATGGACATCCGGTCTATGGCGAAAGGTTAATGAAGAACGCTTTGGAGGCAGGAGCAAAATATGATATTCTGGTGAGTCCTCACTGTGAAGAGTCAGAATTTTATCGACAAAAAGTTTTCAAAAAGAACAAAGGTCGAAAACATCCCCCTTCCTCTTCGAATTTGATGCCTTATTCATCCGACCCTAAGTCGTACACGTCAGAAGAAGGGCTTATCAAACGAGACATTGAGCTAGCTGAAAGAACTGGAGCTAGAATTCATATTTCCCATGTCAGTCGTGCTGAATCTGTAGAAATAATTGCAAAAGCAAAAAAACGCGGCGTAGCAGTTACCGCCGAGGCAACTCCACACCATTTTCTTTTATCAGAGGAGGATGCAGATGAAATTGGAACTAATGCCAAAGTAAATCCTCCTTTAAGATCGGAAGAAGATGTGGCGGCAATAAAAAGCGGATTGATTGATGGTACGATTGATATAATTGCGACAGATCACGCTCCACATTCTCCCGAAGACAAATCAGTTCCATGGCAACATGCCCCTTTCGGAATAATCGGTCTGGAGACCGCATTGGGTTTAGTTTTAACGTATTTGGTTCAGCCCAAGCTATTAACAATACCGCAAGTAATTGAAAAAATGAGCGTGAAACCCGCGCAAATTTACGGTTTATCATCCGCAGGATCGTTGATTGAGGGACAACCAGCAGATATAACCGTAATTGATCCGAAAAAAAATTGGAGGGTTAACGCTAATCAGTTCTATTCTAAAGGAAGAAACTGCCCGTTTGACGGCTGGGAACTTTGCGGAAAAGCTGTTATGACAATAGTTGCAGGACGGGTCGTTATGAAAGATGGACAGATTATCGAGGGAGGTACTGGCCGAAATGCCCAATAGAAAGTTGAATTCGAGTTGGGAAGAATTTAAGAGCCTGAGGCCGTCTGAAAAGGCTAAATACCTCCAGGACAGGAAGGGGCGTA
>DAOVJK010000077.1 GCA_030673265.1 Pseudomonadota bacterium
AGTTTGTAGCAAATGAAATACATGGTTTGTTTTTCAGATAGCGCAGACTTCGAAACTACTCACCCTGCGGGTCAGCCGATATCCGTATAGCACCCCTCAGGGGGGTATTGTCCAGAATCTGCTGTATAAGGCTTTCAGCATGCTAACGTATCGGAGTCTCCCTCTGGCCGCCTACCTGCTGAAAACATCATACTTTGCCTATCGAGCGTTTCGCAATCGGGCATCTCGACAGGTGAAATATGCCGGCTAATCATCGTTATAGGACCAGCAGGGGGTGTCCTAAGCAATTACCTGCATGATTTCAGCTAGTTGGCTTGCTGCGACCCCACGGGATCGCAGGCCAATAAGTCCGGTAGAGCGCATCCAATATATAAATGGTGATGGGGACTGCCAGTAACCATGAACAGAGGTGGAAATAAACGATGAGTTCCCGGGAAAAATGGGAGCTGACAAAAGGCTGTAGGAAAATCAGGGCCAGCAGCATCCCGAAACCGATAAGCAGAGCCGGAATTTGAAAATATTTGTAAAGCTTGTGTTTAAGTGAGTTGGAGTGGCTGATAAAATCAAGCTTGCTGTACATAAGCAGTGAGATCAGAACAATTGAGCATGACAACAGGTAGATGTTCTCAAAAAAGGTAAAGGCCACCAATACGGCAACAGCACCGGTTGGCGATGGCATCCCGACGAAATCGCCTTTGATGCTCTGGTCCTCCTTTTGTTCGGCCAGTTTGGTGAAATATGCCAGCCGCAGATGGACATAGAGGAAATAGACAATGGCAAGCACGATACCCAGATGCGACAGGGCGCCCTTAAGTTCTGAAAAGCGCAGATAGATGATAACCGCGGTGGCCAGGCCAAAGGTGGAAAGATCAGTAGACGAATCAAGACTGGCCCCGAAGTCCGAGTGGGCCTTTAATTTTCTGGCAATGGGACCGTCAACGGCATCGCAGAGTGCGGCCGACAGAACCCAGAAAAGCACGACAAAGGAACGGTGCTGGACCTCGACTTCCGGCATGGCAAAAAACACCGCCGTAACCCCGCAAAGATAATTGCCGAGGGTAAAGAAATTGGGGATCAAGACAATATACCACGCCTTGTTTGATTCTTGCCGTTGGGATTGGCTAAAGGCATTGACATAGGAAAATGAACGAAAAAACGGAAACAGGGATATAACCGTACAGAAACATAAAAGGATGGTGGCCCACAACATCATATTGTCCGGGAAGGCCTGGGCAATAACCTCAAGAATGATGGTGCCGGGCAAAATATCAACCCGTAGCAGAAAAATATAGAGCACGGTAAACTGGACTCCGGCCTTGATCTTGCCCATCCATTGGGCGCTGACATCTTCGCCCCGGCGTTTGAGGCGAATCCGCTGCAACATACTGATGATCTCGCGGCCAAAGATGATCGCCACCCCCCACCAGCGGAAATCACCATAAAGATAGGCAGTAACCGCAAGACAAAAGGTGACCCATTTGTCGGCGGCTGGATCAAGGGCCTTGCCGTCTTCGGTAACGGCATGCCATTTACGGGCAAATTTGCCATCAAGATTGTCCATGATGCAGACCAGGGCAAAGGCAAGGTGAAAGCTGAAATTTGCCAGGGGATTATGTAAGGCATCAAAGTAATGGACACAGAACAGCCAGAGGCCAAGCGGAAAACGCAGCAGGGACAGGATATTGGGAATCAGCCGGGTATAACGACCGAACAAAGGATGGACGTCATCTTCAGGCTGCTTTTTTTTAGGGCCAAGCAGGATTACGGTTGTCAGATAAAGAGTGACAACGACCAGAACCAGGTTCGTCATCCCCTGAAAGGCAAAATTATTGAGATAGAATTGCAGGGCTTTATCAAACATTGATTACCATAGAAAAAGGTTTGTAATTTAGTCCTTAGCAATTGCGAGCTAAAAACTTTATGGCTCTAACCTATATCAACCAGAAGGTTTCCACGCAATATTTGATTTGCCTGCGAAGTAAAATGCCTCAATTTGGGAGATAATCAGGACGAAGCCTGGCGATAGTCAAGCAAGGATTCCCCCCTTTGCCATGACCACTTCTCGGCACTGCCAGGCGCACCGTAAAGCCGTTCCTTTGCATATGATCAGTTACGCTACTCCGAGCCATATCGCTATTTCTGATCGGCATTGATTGCCAGCGGTTGCCCAAAGACCCAGACTGGAAAGGTTCGGCCCTTAATCTTGCCTTTTTTCAAATAGGCATAGGCCTTGGCGACCAGACTATGCTCAATGGCGACATAGCTCTGCCGGGCATAGATATCTATTTTACCGACATATTTACCTGCAATCCCTGCGTCACCGGTGAGGGCGCCGAGAATATCCCCCGGCCGCAACTTGTCCTTTTTGCCCCCTTCCAGAACAATGGTACGGTTGGGCGGGACCAGGGTGAAATCTGCGACCTCGTTTAAGCTGTCAATGGCTGCAAACCGGCGGGTTTCATTGCGATACCCTGCCATTGCCGGGGCCTGCCGGGTGGTGAAGAGCGTCACGGCCAGGCCCTCTTTACCCGCCCGTCCGGTTCTGCCAATCCGGTGGGTATAGGTCACTTCATCCTGGGGCAGGTCAAAATTAACCACCATCTCGAGTTCTTTGATATCAAGCCCTCGCGCCGCCACATCCGTGCCAATCAGCACCGAGCAACTTTTGTTGGCAAAGCGCACCAGGACATCGGTTCGTTCATACTGTTCCAGGTCGCCATGAATAGCGAGGGCAGAAATGCCGGCCGCCGACAAATCGGCCGCAAGATCGTCGACCTGGACCTTGGTATTGCAGAAAACCAGGATGTTTTGCGGTTGGTGATGGGCAATGGCCTTGATGAGCATGGCGAGTTTATCATGGTGGCCCACGTCATAGAAATATTCGGTAATCTTGTTTGCTTGTTCGGCCGCTATGGTCTGAATATTGAGCGCGTTCTTTTGAATGGCCGAACTTAAAGCCATGATCCTGGCGGGATAGGTTGCTGAAAAAAGCAGGGTTTGCCGCTTTGGTGGCGCATGGCCAATTACCCGCTTGATTTCGTCAATAAAGCCCATGTCGAGCATCCGATCGGCTTCGTCCAGGACCAGGGTGTCCAGATCTGCCAGGGAAAGATACTTTTTATCCAGATGTTGTAATACCCGCCCGGGAGTTCCCACCACGATATGCGCTCCATGCAGTAACGAGCCATATTGCGGGCCAAAGGCTGCGCCACCGCAGAGGGTCAGAATCTTAACATTGTGGGTAGTCCGGGCCAGACGACGGAGTTCTTTGGTGACCTGATCAGCCAGTTCCCGGGTGGGGCACAGAATAAGCGATTGGACTCTGAATTTCTTAACATCAAGTTTGTTGAGGAGGCCAATGCCAAAGGCGGCTGTTTTACCGCTGCCCGTCTTGGCCTGGGCAATAACATCACAGTTTTTCAGAATATGGGGCAGACTTTCGGCCTGCACCGGTGTCATGGCATTAAAGCCAAGTTCCTTGAGGTTATGGAGCATCTCCTTGGCTAGGGGCAGGCATGAGAAATCAGGGTTATTCATAGTTGGTCTTTTGTACTCATAGAAGGTGAATGGTTATCTTGTTGGAGTTGGCCACAGGTGATCCCGGACTTAAAAACCGCCAAAAGAAAAGGGGGTCAGTCTGCTCTAAGCTTAGCTCTGAGTGGGGGGCCAGAAAAAGATTAGGTGGCACTTGCAAAGGATGGACCACTGGGGGAGCTGGTGACTTTCGAGGGATTGCCCAGTGGTTATCATCCCGCATAAATAACATAATATCATCAAGTTAACAAGTCAAACTACGTCCCGTCAGGTGCTCTCAGCTGGGAGCAACAGCCTGCAAAAGGCCACGGCAGATTTGCCCAGATATATATCTGTTGTTGGACAAATATGTTAAGCTGTTAAGCTTGGTTTGACCCCGAGCTGACCATTGACTAGAGCCGATTTTTAAGTAAAATAAATTAATTTCAAGCAGTTAACCTGGTAGATCCCATTGACACATATTCATCGTCTCGTTCAGCCCGGTTCCGAGGAGGGGCACCTCTTGTCTGACTCGGGCCAGCCCCTCACCCCTCCTCCGGATTGGGTCTTTCTGCCCGCAGGGGACGCGGGAATCACCCGCAGGATCAAGGCAAAGGGGCCGACCTGGGTTGTCCAGGTTAAAAAAGGCCGGAGACTGATTACAAAAGGGATCTGGGCCAATAAGGCGGATATCCTGGCCGCCCAGGAAGAGGTGGCGGCCCAGAGAGCAACCCCGGCCTATGCCCGGAAAAGGAGTCGTGAGCTGGCCCGGCGCGAGGCCAAACACCAGGCTTACGAACGGGAGTTCTTTGCCGAGGTGGTCGCTTTTCTGGCCTTTGCTGAGTGAGCGCTATCAACCCGAGGCGCATCTTCTGGCCGAAAAAGTTACTTGCCATGCAACCCCGGTGGGCAGTGGCACAGTGGCAAGAACCGAACGAATCCCGGTGGCCCGGCGAGCCGAGGCCGCAGTCATTGCCTGGATGCGCCATGCAACCACGGCCTACGATGCGATGCGCATTGCCCGGGTAAAGGGGAGAAGAAGAGAGATCCGCAGAGAGCTCGCCGCAAAATCCGTCGAACTGCTGCAGGCCTATCGCCAGGGGCGAGAGGTCGCTGAAAACTGCCCTCTTAACAAGGCCTTAAGTTTGCTATCGGATAATTAACGTGGCCCTAACGAGGCTTGCGTTATGGCAAGCGAATATCAGTAAGGAAGTCAAAACCATCGGTAAGAGTCAACCGCAGGCCAGACCCTGTGCCTCTTTTAAAGACGGTATAATCAATTAAACGTGTCCTCTTTGCGTGGCTAAGACCAACATGGATAGTCAGGGAATAAAAAAGTGGGCAAATTTGCCAGTCCCACAGATTAGCTGGGAACTATATACAACCAGGAGATAGACCCTCAAGGATTGCAAGCCCCGTAGTACATGCTACGGGACTTTTTCATGCCCATCATCAGAAAAAGGTAGAAAAAGTTGGGCGGGCCATTAAGCACATTCAACACCAGTCGCCGGGCGGGGAAAACTCATCGAGACCTTAAGTATTTAATTGATTACTTCTTGACATGGCGGACAAGCCCGTTATTTTGTGTGCATATGCACAAAACCATTCGAGGTGGAAACGGGATGCGCGATAAATTCTCTAAATTGTTCTGGGTGGTTCTGCTGGTGATCAGCTCTTTTTTGCTGGGGTACTACCTGAAACCAAGCGGATCATCGCGAGCGATGATGATCGGTGGCAAAGGCAGCCCTGCCGGCAGCAGACCGGCCCCGCCCCTTAATTTCCGCCCCTCACTGCGGCGGTGAGCCAGGCATGATAAAAAAACATAAATTCTCCGGTTGGTTGGGATGGCTCAAGCTCTTCACCGAGCGCCGCTTTGTCCAGCTGGGCGCCTTAGTCCTTGCCAATGCCTCGGTCCTTTCCTTCATGCGTTTCCTGCCCTGCGGTTATCTGCAATGCTCAAACTGCGCAATTTCGACCTTTTCCTGCCCCCTGATTCTGGTCCAGCGCGGGGCGGTCTTTCTGTCAATGGGCATGTTTGGCATGATGTCAGCCAAGATCATCGGCTCGGTGGCGGTGGGCTTGGCCGTGCTGGTGTTCTTCGGGGCCGCTGTCGGCGCCTGGGGCTGCGGCTGGCTCTGTCCCTTCGGCTTTATTCAGGATATGCTCCACAAGATACCAGTTCCCAAATTTCATCTGCCTGGGTGGAGCGGCCATCTGCGGTTGCCGATCTTTCTGGGGTTAGTGGTTGCCGTACCATATCTGTCCCGGCGTCTGTTCTTCTGTGATCTCTGCCCACCCGGGGCCATCAACCGCCTGTGGCAACAGGTCGCCGGTATCCCCCTGTTCTTTAAAACCCCCGAAGGGCTCTGGGCGATGACCTCGCTGCTCATTCTGGCTGTCATTCTCTCCCTGGCCCTATTCACCTATCGGCCGTTTTGCGGACTATTCTGCCCTATCGGCGGCATCATGGGGCTGTTCAACAAGATCAGCGGGCTGCGCTTGGCGGTTGATCAGGACAAATGTATCGACTGCGGCCGTTGCAGTAAAGTCTGCCCCCAAGGGATCGACCCGGTTGCCACCCCGGCCCACAGTCAATGTAACCGGTGTCTGCAGTGCACCGACAATTGCCGCTTTATAAATCTTGACCTGCGGCTGTAATAGATTCAGCAACATGTATTGGAGGAAACCAGACATGCAAAATGAAACTCTATTAAAAATGGAAAGTGACAAACCGGTTGGCGCCTTTATCGAAGCCATGCGCCAAGAGGCCGCCCGACGCGGTTTCATTATCCACAATGAGGACAAAATGGCAATGGCCCAAACCTTTGGCGGCCACGGAGTTGCAGTGGCGGAAGGATTTGATCTGCACATGATCCAGATCTGTAAGCCGGAAAAGGCGGCAAAGAGTCTGGCCGCCAACCCGGAGCGGGCGGTATTGATGCCGAAATTCATCATGGTCTTCACTGACTACAATAAGACTCAGATCCGTTTCCTCCAGTATGGCGAGGAGCAGATCCGAAATCTGCTGGAGGATGAGGTCTTCCCGGATTCCCTCGCCGCAACATATCAGGTGATCAGGCAGATGCTGGAAGCGGCAGCCTGAAAAACAGAACAGGTCAATCGAGGAATTTCATCATGTGGAATCTGCTTAAAAAAGTTAATGCCCAGCTGGTCCTAGCCATACCGTTAACGATGGTCGCCGGTTTCTGCTTCGGCATCAGTATCGACCCGGCAAATCTCAAAATCCTTAAAAGTCTGATCATCCCGCTGACCTTTCTGATGGTCTATCCGATGATGGTCACCCTTAACATCAGGCATCTGCAGGACGGAATTAAAAATGTTCGTCTCCAGCTGTTGACCCAGTTCATCAACTTCGGTCTGATCCCCTTCTTTGCTTTTGCTCTGGGCCGGATATTTTTTGCTGATCAACCTTACCTGGCGCTGGGGCTGCTGCTGGCCGCTCTGCTGCCTACCAGCGGTATGACCATCTCCTGGACCGGGTTTGCCAAAGGCAATATCGGCGCCGCCATCAATATGACCGTCATCGGCCTTACCCTGGGTTCCCTGGCCACGCCTTTCTACGTCAGATGGTTAATGGGCGCGGAAATTGATGTAAACCTGCAGCTTGTTTTCAACCAGATTATCTTCATCGTCTTCCTGCCGATGCTGCTGGGTTTTATCAGCCGGCAGTTTCTCTTGAAGCGCTGCGGGCCGGAGGATTTCAAAAAAACCTGGGCGCCCAGATTCCCGGCCCTGTCGATTATCGGGGTCCTCGGCATCGTCTTTGTTGCCATGGCCCTGAAGGCTCGGACCGTGGCCGCGCAGCCGGAAACGCTGCTTTACATTCTGATGGTGCTTCTGATTATCTACCTGGGCAATTTCTCGCTCAGCACCCTGATTGGCAAAGCCTTTTTCCGGCGGGATGACGCGATTGCCCTGGTCTATGGTACGGTAATGCGCAACCTGTCAATTGCTCTGGCCATTGCCATGACCACCTTTGGCGAGAAGGGGGCCGATGCTGCCCTGGTGATCGCTGCCGCTTACATCATCCAGGTCCAGGCCGCTGCCTGGTACGTAAAACTGACCAATCGGATCTTTGGGGCACCAGCAATTTGAAATTAAGCAGATTAACTATTAGGGAGAGGAAAACCACATGACCGGCAACAGACTTATCGCCATTCCAACCGACCGAGGAGAAGCCGACAACCGCAAACGCTCGGCCCATTTCGGGCACAGCGACCAGTTTACGATAATCAGGCTTGAAAATCAGGAAGCTACAGTTGTCGCCACCGTCGACAATATTGCCCACGCGGCCGGGGGGTGCATGGCCCCGGTTTCTTTGCTGAAGGATCGGCAGGTTGACGGGATCGTGGTTGGCGGGATGGGCAAAAAGCCTCTGGCCGGATTTGCCGAGGCCGGAATTAGGGTTTATTGGGCGCCGTTGGCAAGCCATCCGCTGATGGATGATGGTATTAGCGCGATCCTGGCAAACAATTTACAGGAGATGGTCGTCCAGGAGGCCTGCACCGGACACGGATGTCATCACGATTAGCCAGGGTAGTTAGCCATGAAACAACAGGATTGAGTGTCCTTAGTTGCCAGGGGGGGAGTCCTTATCCTCATTGTCACACTGTTGATACTCCTTCGCTGTTTCCAGAAACTTTCGTGATCAGGAAAGGGATTTGTCACAGCGCCTTTTTCGGACTGTTAATCATCCCAAAAGAGTAGTTTTCTAGCAGAGCCTCTTGCGGCCCTGTCAATTTTATAAAGGCTGGTTTTCCGGGGAATTGCTTCTCTCCTCCCAAGTGAGAGCCGTTTTTTTATGTCAGCTGACAAAAGTCGATGACACAAAGTGGGGTGCTTGGCCTGGTTGTGATTCAGACCTCAAATCTCCCGGGAAGCCCTCTGCAATTTGTTGGTAATCTGGTCAAGCCCTTGCCGAGCAGCCTCGAAATCAAACTTGGTTATATGTTGGTCAATTCTCTCAAGGATATCCTCCAGCCCGGCACCACTAAGATGTGTTTTCAGCAAAGCCAAAAAGTCCATAGCTTTAAAGTCGTTATTACGAAGAAGATGGTCAGGTTCCATCAGCAAGGGAGGTACAATGGCAATATCCTGCGGCCCTGCTTCTTGCGGTTTTATCCTCTGCTCATTGTTTTTGGTTGGGGTTATTGTCATCGGTTCCGATCATCCGCTGGATCGCGCTAAGCACATGTTCCGGCAGTAATGGTTTGGTAAGATAATCGTCCATGCCGGCCTGCAAGCATTTTCCCTTATCACCGTGCATGGCATTGGCTGTCATTGCTATGATAGTCAAATGTCTGCCGGTAAGCTGGTTGATTAATTTTTCAGACAACTCAGGATCAAGAGCCCCCCCAGCCGGCCTTCCCTGCTCACTTGCCCTTATAATCCTGCAGGCGCTACAACCGTCCATTATCGGCATTTGCATATCCATTAAAACAACGTCGAATTTTTGCCTGGCCATCTCCTTAAGGGCGTCCAGGCCGTCAACCGCAGTTGTTACCGAATATTGCGCATCTTCAAGGATCATTCGGCCGAGATCGCGGTTGAACATATTGTCCTCGACCAAAAGGATCCGCAGATTTTTGTTCAATCCGGCCAGCGTCTGTCTTTTATGCTCAGGTATAATATTTTCGGAAACCACGAGGGGGATGGTAAAATGGAAAGCGGATCCTTTGCCTTCCTCGCTTTCAAGCCAGAAATTCCCGCCCATCAGCTCCACCAGCTGTTTGCAGATAGCCAGACCGAGGCCAGTGCCGCCGAACTGCCTTGCTGTGGAATTATCACCCTGCTGGAAACTGGCAAAAATAGATTTATGCTGAGCGGCCGGGATGCCTATGCCCGTGTCGATCACGCTGAAATGGAACATGGGAGTTGAGGACTCGGCAGAATCCTCTTCCTGCTTAATCCTGATGGTCACACTGCCCTGTTCGGTGAATTTGATGGCATTATTAACTAAATTTACCAGAACCTGCCGCAGCCTTAGTTCATCTCCCTCAACAAACTCCGGTAAGCTTGTAAAGTCGGTCTGCAGCTGCAGTGAAAGATTCTTGTCGCTGATGGCAACGGCCATGATTGACTGCAGCGCATCAAGCAGGGCGATAAGGGAAAATACATGGGAGTCGAGTTGCAGCTGGCCCGCCTCGATTTTTGAAAAATCGAGGATGTCATTCAGCAGCCCGAGCAGACTGTTCGATGCTGTTTTAACTGAGGCGAGCAGATATTGCTGGTGGTCGTTAAGGGGGGTCTTGAGGCTAAGTTCGGTCATGCCGATAATGGCATTCAGCGGCGTCCGGATCTCATGGCTCATATTTGCCAGAAATTCCCTTTTAGCTTTCTCCGCCTTGACCGCCTGCTGGTTGCTGACCTCAAGATCGGCTATCAAGCGGCCAAAACTATTCTCCAGAACGACACTCACCAGAATCAGCAAAAAAACCGACATAATTATGGTCAGAAAAATTATCTTATGCTGAAGGGCCTTTTGTCGCTTGAGATCCTGCAGAGAGACGATATTGCCGATTAACTCGCCCCTGAAACCGACGACAGGATCGGCAACCAATAAAGAATACTCTTGGTGGCCAACCTGTTGCTTGCCGCCATTGGAGAAATCAATGGTTTTGATATTATCAAAAATTTGCTCATTGTTGGTAGAAAAAAGCAGGCGACCGCTCACCTCCTTGAAATTTTTACTTAATTCATACTGATCAAGGGCATCTCTGCTGGCAAAGAAGGCACTCGGCGAGCCGAAGAGAAGCTGCAACTCAGTCATTATGAATTTGATGTCCGCTCCCAGCTCCAGAACCCCCAGGAATTCGCCTTCATAAAAAACTGGTCTCACAACTCTATAAGTAACAGTTAATTTACCAACTTCGAATCCTTTGGCCTCTACTCGAGAATGGATTACATTGCTTACCATCGGTCGAATCTGTTCCAGGTCATCGCTGTGCATATCAGGCTTGTGTAGCCGCAGAAAGCTCCGGTGGTCCGGGGTATGGAAATGCATGATTGGGAAGCCGGTGATCTCTTTGCTTATCACCTGAAATTTTTGTTTGGTCAGCGAGTAAAGTTTTTCGCGGTCGCGATCATGAAAAGCCTGTAATATTTCTTTTTGAGCCAGAAGGCCGTTAATTCGCTTGGACAGATAGTTGTCAAGTCTGGTCGCGATCTGCTTATAGCTCCTTTCAAATAACCGACGATGCTCGAGTTGCTCCTCGGCAAGGCTGTGGTGGCTCCAGTAAATCGTGGCTCCGGCATGAATAGCGCTGACGATGGCAATGATAGCCATGACTATAATGGTCGTTTTTCTTTTGATATTCATAAGGTGAGGGGGCAGATTTGCGCCTGTTTTTTGTTGAATTGATTGTTGGAGGTTTTAAGTCTTTGTCTTGGTGGCTGCTCTATAGGTTATCCCAAATATTTCATGGGTATATTCCGGTTCATTCGTAAAATAGTTGAAAATCAACAAACATTAGTAACTGCATGAAAAAGAAAACGCATCGGATTTAACCATCTTTGTTAAGGTTTTGTTTCCCGACAGAACCATGACAGAGAGGAGAAACCCGATGCAACTCAAA
>DAOVJK010000206.1 GCA_030673265.1 Pseudomonadota bacterium
AGTATTGCGCTCGGCAACCGGCTGCCGGACAGCCGCAACCGCCACTGCCTCGCCGGAGGCCCGGCCATTAAAACTGGCAGCGGCCAGCACCGCAGCATTATTATTAGAACTATTGGCAGCAAATAAAACAGTGGTCATAATTAATGTCTCATCAGAGTCTGTTGTAACTCTCTCCCTGAAGACTTGCAGGGAAAACGGGATTAGCGGGGAAAGGCCCCATTATTGATATCAAGACAGGTGCCGTTAATATATTCCGGGCAGTCGGTCGCCAGCCAGAAGATCGTTGCCGCCACCTCTTCAGGATAGGCGAAACGACCGGTATAGACCATACTTTTGATCGCTTTTTTCCTCTGCTCCGGGATCGTGGCCAGCATGGCGGTTTCAACCGGTCCGGCCGCCACCGCGTTGACAACAACACCCTGGGGGCCAAGGAGTTTGGCAAAACTCTTGGTCATATTGATCATTCCGGCCTTGGTGATTCCGTACCAGATATCAGGGTGACCTATTTCACCGGCAATGGAGGCGTTGTTGACAATTCGGCCGCCACCGTTTTGGATCATCCCCTTGGCGGCTTCCCTGATCAGCGCCACCGGCGCTTCGAGGTTTACCTTAATAATCTGTTCGATATTGGCCTGGGGATAATCATCATATGGTAGGGCATGCATGATCCCGGCATTATTGATCAAGACATCAACCCGGCCAATTTGCTGAAACAAGGCCGGAATATCCTCCAGATTAAAGAGATCAAAGACCTTGGTTTCGACCCGCTCGTCCGCACCAAAGGGAAAATCCGTAAAATCCCTGGCAACCACAATCACCCGGTAGTCCGCCTCCAGAAACATTTCGGTCACATCCAGACCAATACCCCTGTTGCCGCCGGTTATAAGTACGGTTTTATTTGTCATCGTAAGAACTCCACTGTTTTCAATCTGCGGTTATTTGGCAAAGCTGGCGCCACGACAAATTTTAAGGCCGCCGGGTTGACCTCAGCTGTCAGCGGTAACCACGCGACCTTATTGGTTTTGAGGATTCTACCGTTATTATAAAGATTGGCTAAATTAACAAAAATCTTCGCCAGAGACTAATCGCCAATCACGTTAACCTCGAAAAGTCCGTCATCAAAAGGGGCTCCGGGGCAATCCACATGCCGCCGCCTTTTGTCGCTCGGCGGTTGATTTATAAATACTGTTTTATCCATGTTGTCAATCATCCGGAGATTTGAATGACGTGATCGGATTATTGTTCGGTGCAGATTAACCCGTATTTGAAAATAATTTTACAAAACACTTTGTTGGGCGGCAGAGATCAAAGGTCCGATAATCCGGGGGGATGCCTGATCCGGACAGGAAGGGGCGGATATCAGTATATCAAGTAGTTCAGCGTGGGTTCGGTCTGAGCCTGACGCTGAATATTGCAGACCGGGAGCTCCAGGCTTTAGCCTAGCCATGGGCCCTGGTATAAGCATCGATAGACCGAAAACATTCTTTGCATAAGCACAATTAATGGGCGGGCTGGCCCAGATCCTGAACCTGGGCAAGTGGCGCAAAGTGTGCGCAACTTGCACAGAATTCAAAGGCCTTGTCGAACATTTCCGGTTCAAAGGATATATTCATGTCAGAGACCACCTGGTTATCGAGATAGATCAGTAGTTCTTTGTTTCGATTAGGGCAGACCCCTTGCGCACGGAAGTTTTTACAGTTGCGCGGATCGATCATGTTGTTCATCTTTCCACCAATTGTAGTTGTCAGATTACCTGGATCATATTTAATGATAGCACAGCAGCAAGTTAGATAAGCAAAAAAGCGCGGCCCTGAATAACAAAAGGCCGCAACCAATTAAGGATGCGACCTTTTGTATAAACCATTTGCCCCGAAAGAGGGTTTTTGTTAGGCTAAGCGGCTTGGGCCTTGCGCCAGCCGGCGTCCTTAAGGCTCTCGAGGCGGTTGACATTCCAGGCAATGATTTCTTTTAAATATTGATGCTGGTCGGTATCCCGCAGCTTGAGAATCTTTTCTTTCTCTTCCTTGATGTCTTTTTGCTCGCCGGGATAGGTTTCAAGCCAGGCGCAATAACCTTGATCAAAGATATAGGTCGGGCTGATCTGCTCCGGGTCGACAAGGTTCATCCGGGAGACAACCCCCTTGGCCAGAATCATATCGTATTCTATCACCCAACCATTATCAGAGAGCATGACGTTGTTGTCAAAAGCGGTGTCACCTGGACAGGAGGGGCAGAAAAGCCTGGTCAGCACTTCCGGTTGCAGTAAATTGTCCCGCAGATGAAATTGAACGGTATTTGCTCCACACTCACATTTTTTAAAAACCGCGATACACATTTTTCAACCCCGTAATTTATTGGTAATGATTCCCAATTATAATACACAATCAAGGTGATGGCAAAATAAAAAGGGTTGTGTCAGGCCTATTTATCTCAACAGGGAATTATCAGGAATTTTTAAACTTGTACTCCTTAGTGATCTTAAAGACCACCGGGCTTAGGAGCAGCAGGCCGATGAGGTTGGGGATCGCCATCAGGGCATTCAGGGTATCGGCCAACAACCAGACAAACTTGAGCTTGAGGATCGTCCCGGTGAAGACCGCAACCACCCAGAGAATCCGGTAGGGCATGATCATCTTTGTACCCAGTAGATATTCCAGACATTTCTCACCGTAAAAGGCCCAGCCGAGCATGGTCGTAAAGGCAAAGAGGGTCAGGCCGATCGTGACCCCGTGACTGCCGATACTGGGGAGGCCCATCTCAAAGGCCTGGGAGGTCAGGGCGGCCCCGGTGGGCTCCCCGCTCCAGAGACCGCTGATCACGATAACCAGACCGGTAATAGTGCAGACGATGATGGTATCGATAAAGGTGCCGAGCATGGCGATAGAACCCTGCCGAACCGGATCATCGGTCCGGGCCGCAGCATGGGCGATGGGGGCGCTGCCGAGACCGGCCTCATTGGAGAAGACCCCGCGGGCCACCCCCTTAATCACCATCCCGAGAAAACCGCCGGCCGCGGCCGTACCGGTGAAGGCCTGGGAGAAAATCTCCCCGAAGGCCCCGGGGACCTTATCGAGATTCATGAAGATTATCACCAGACCGCAGGCCACGTAGAAGATCGCCATGAACGGCACCAGCCGCCCGGCGACATTGGCAATCCGCTTGATCCCGCCCAGGATCACCGCACCGACCAGCACCGCCAAGACGATACCGGTCAGAGTTTTAGGAATTTGATAGCTGTCATGCAGGGCTGCAGCAATGGAGTTGGACTGGACCATATTGCCGATCCCGAAGGCCGCCACGGTGCCGAAGAGTGCGAAAAGAAAACCGAGCCAGGCCCAGTTCGGGCCAAGACCATTCTTGATGAAATACATGGGGCCGCCGACGTGGTCGCCCTGGTCATCGACTTCACGGAATTTGACGGCGCAGACCGCCTCGGCATACTTGGTGGCCATGCCGACTACCGCAGTGATCCACATCCAGAAGATTGCACCGGGGCCACCTACCGACACGGCGGTTGCCACCCCGGCAATATTACCGGTACCGATGGTTGCCGACAGGGCGGTCATCAGGGCGTTAAAGGGGCTGATCTCACCTTCTTCAGCTGTTTCTGTACGGCCCCGGAACAACATTTTAAACCCGAAGATCAATTTGCGGATCGGCATAAAACCGAGGCCGAGCATCAGGTAAGTGCCGACGCCGACGATCAGCACCAGCATCGGTTTACCCCAGACTATGCCGTTGATATAGTTCAGAACATCGGTCAGGATTGCCATTGTTTACTCCGGGTCAGGATTATAAATCATTCAATAAGGTTTACGCACTGGTCAGGCATTATAACAGAGAAAAAACATCCCGCCAGTGGCTTTCTCCGATGAAGAAGGCCACCGCAAGGATATTGCTGGCGAACAAACAAGCGGGGCTTGCCGATCAAGGTCATTGCCGTTATTCTCGAAGCTGTCCTTGGCCGAGGCCGGATAATTCCTTATAAGGAAGCCCTGTTTAGACTTTCGCAGAATCAGGGCTAATTGCTAAGCGCAGAGAGAAAAGAGCATGCCAATTGATATAGACCAGTTCATCACCACTCTGGAGCAGGAGGTCAGGGACTATCAGGTCCCGGTGGTTGATCTAATCGCCGTCCAGACCAACGACCCTTACCGAATTCTAGTGGCAACCATCCTCTCGGCCCGGACCCGCGACGAGGTAACTGCCAAGGCCGCCACTCGGTTATTCAAGGAGGCTCCGGATCTGGACAGCCTGGCCGGGCTCAGTGAAGAGCGACTTGCCGAGCTGATCAAACCGGTGGGCTTTTTCAGGAACAAGGCCGGTTATCTGGCCAAACTGCCGGAGAGCCTGGACCGGGAATTTAACGGCAAAATCCCCGAGACGGTGGAACAGCTTTGCAAATTGCCGGGAGTGGGGCGGAAAACCGCCAATCTGGTGGTGGCGGTCGCTTTCAAAAAACCGGCGATCTGCGTCGATACCCATGTCCACCGGATCATGAATATCTGGGCTTATGTGCAGACTGCAACCCCGCTGGCAACCGAAATGGCCCTGCGCCGGCAACTGCCGGAGAAATACTGGCTGAAGATCAATTCGATACTGGTTGCCTTTGGCCAGGGGACCTGCAAATCCCAGCGCCCCCATTGCGACCGCTGCGTGCTTGGCGACAGCTGTCCCAAAATAGGGGTAACTCCCCGCAAGATTCCAGGCCGCAAGACGACCACTAACAGCTCCCTGAAGATGGTCTCCTGGAATGTCAACGGCCTGCGGGCCGTTGAGAAAAAAGGCTTCATTGATCTGGCCAACGAGCTGGATGCCGATTTACTGGCCCTGCAGGAAATCAAGGCCCTGCCGGAGCAGTTATCGGAGCAACTCCTTAATCTGCCTGGCTACAAGGCCTATTACCACTCGGCTGAGAAAAAGGGTTACGCCGGAGTCTGCACCTACAGCCGGGTTGAACCAGACAATATTATCTACGGTCTGGGTAATGAAGAATTTGACCGGGAGGGCCGGGTTCTTACCCTGGAATTCGCCGACTTCTATTTCATCAACACCTACTTCCCCAATGCCCAGCACGGCCTGCATCGGTTGCCATTTAAACTTGATTTCAACGAGACGATCCAGGCCTTCTGCCGACAGCTGGCCAAGAAGAAATCGGTGATTATCTGCGGTGATTTAAACGTCGCCCACCAGGCCATCGATCTGGCCAACCCGAAATCAAACGAAAAGAACCCTGGCTTCACCATTGAAGAGCGCAACTGGTTGGACTCATTTCTGGCTGCCGGCTTTATCGATACTTTCAGAATCTTTAATCAGGAAGCGGGCCAGTATACCTGGTGGAGTTACCGGTTCAATGCCCGGGCCAGAAATATCGGTTGGCGGATTGATTATTTCTGCGTCGACGAGAAAAGTCGGAGGCGGGTGCGGAACTCAACGATCAAGGCCGAGATCCTTGGCTCGGACCACTGTCCGATTGCGCTGGAATGGAAGTGAAACGTGGCTTGGGATTGCTAAGGATTTGCCGCAGTTAGAACAAGTCCGGCAACTTGCCTCAATTAGCCCAAACGTGTAGGCGGGCCTATAGCTGCTGCCGCTGCGATTGAAGAACTAGTCCGCATATTTCACCAGTCGAGATGCCCGATTGCGAAACGCTCGATAGGCAAAGTATGATGTTTTCAGCAGGTAAGCGGCCAGAGGGAGACTCCGATACTTTAGTATGCTGAAAGCCTTATACAGCAGATTCTGGACAATACCCCCCTGAGGGGTGCTATACGGATATCGGCTGACCCGCAGGGTGAGTAGTTTCGAAGTCTGCGCTATCTGAAAAACAAACCATGTATTTCATTTGCTACAAACT